>NZ_JBJJLR010000013.1:0-114373 GCF_046230975.1 Pseudomonas sp. KCJK9058 | reverse complement strand
CTCCTACCACGGTGGTGGACACACCTCGTGGGTTGGACACAGGCCGTCGTAGGGGCGGGTTCACCCGCGAAAGGGCCGGGCCTGCTGGCCAATTTCCACCCGCCGTTCACCGTCGCCGGCGCTACCGTATTCGCGGGTAAGCCCGCTCCTACCACGGTGGTGGACACACATCGTGGGTTGGACACAGGCCGTCGTAGGAGCGGGTTTACCCGCGAAAGGGCCGGGCCTGCTGGCCAATTTCCACCCGCCGTTCACCGTCGCTGCCGCCACCGTATTCGCGGGTAAACCCGTACCTCAAGGTGGCCGCGTAAACCCATGAAAAACGGGGCATGCCATCGCTGGCATGCCCCGTTTTCATACAGCTGATGCGCCTCAGGCGACCTTGACGATCCAGCCTGCCGGTGCCTCTACATCGCCGCTCTGGATACCGGTCAGCTCGTTGTAGAGCTTCTGGGTAACCGGGCCGACCTTTTCCAGGTCGTGGAACACGTGCAGCTTGCCGTTGTACTCGATGCCGCCGATCGGGGTGATCACGGCTGCGGTGCCGCAGGCACCGGCTTCGACGAAGCGGTCCAGCTTGCTGATCTCGACATCGCCTTCGATCACGGTCAGGCCCAGACGCGATTGCGCCAGTTCCATCAGCGAGAGGCGGGTGATGCCTGGCAGTACCGAGGCCGATTTCGGGGTGACGAACTCGTTGTTGGCGGTGATGCCGAAGAAGTTGGCCGAACCGACTTCCTCGATCTTGGTGTGGGTCAGCGGGTCGAGGTAGATGGCGTCGGCGAAGTTGGCCTTCTTCGCTTCAGCGCCCGGCTGCAGGCTGGCAGCGTAGTTGCCACCGACCTTGGCCGCGCCGGTGCCCTGTGGGGCAGCACGGTCGAAGCTGGAAATCTGGAAGTTGTGCGGCTTCATGCCGCCCTTGAAGTACGAACCAACCGGGATGGCGAACACCGAGAAGATGAACTCGGGGGCGGTGCGCACGCCAATGTTGTCGCCGGTGCCGATCACGAACGGGCGCAGGTACAGGGCGCCTTTGCCGTGCGGTGGCACGAACTTTTCATTCGCCTTGACCACTTGCTTGCACGCTTCGATGAACACATCGGTCGGCACGTGCGGCATCAGCAGGCGTGCGCAGCTGCGCTGCATGCGGGCCGCGTTCTGGTCCGGGCGGAACAGGTTGATCGAGCCGTCCTTGCAACGGTAGGCCTTCAGGCCTTCGAAGCACTGCTGGCCGTAGTGCAGGGCCGTGGAGCCTTCACTGATGTGCAGTACGTTGTCTTCGGTCAGGGTGCCCTTGTCCCACTCGCCATTGCGCCATACGGACAGGTAGCGTTTGTCGGTCTTGATGTAGTCGAAACCCAGCTTGTCCCAATTAATGCTTTCGTTGCTCATGACACCCTCATTGTCTTGCAAGTGCCCGATCGCTCGGGCTGCTGTTATATGCGCACCATGCCACCTTAAACCATCCTTGGCGGATCGGGAACGGCCAGTCACGAATTGATAGGCTGCGATGCTTTTTTTTCGGTGTCTACAACAGCAAGTACTCATCCAGCGCCAGGTTTTCCAGCAATACCGCATCATGGGACGCCACTATCAGCGCCCCGCGAAACTGCCCAAGCATACCTTCCAGGGCTGTCAGCGATGGCAGGTCCAGGTGGTTGCCGGGTTCGTCCAGCAGCAACAGATCGAGCGGCCGTTCGCGGTACAGCACGGCGGCCAGCGCCGCCTTCATACGCTCGCCGCCGCTCAGCAGGCTACTGGGCAGTTCGATACGGGCCGCATCCAGGCCCAGTTGCGCCAGGCGGCTGCGCAATTTCCCCTGGGCCAGCGTCGGGTTGGCTTGGCGTAGGTGTTCGAGCACGCTACGGTTGCCTGCCAGTGTGCTGCAGTGCTGGTCGAGCAGGGCGGTCTCACCAATGAGGCGCACATTGTCGGGCGATGCCGGCAATTCCCCATTCAGCAGCCTGAGCAGGGTGGACTTGCCACTGCCATTGGCGCCGATCAGCCCTACGCGCTGGCCCAGGCACAAGCGCAGGTCAAGCGCTTTGCGGGTGCCATGGGGCAAGCAAAGTGCCTGCAAGGCCAAGACCTCTCGGCCCGGATGACGCTGAGGAGTGGGCGCGTGCAAGGTAATAGCGCTGTCTTGCTCCACCTCGCGAGCGGCGTCACGCACTTTGCCCAGTAGCGTTTGCCGAGCATCGCGATGGTCGCGGCGCTGCTTGCCAGCAGTGGCCTGGCTGCGCTCCTGCTTGCGGTCGACCAGAATCTTGGCCTGGTTGGCGTGCTTGGCTTGGCGCCCGGCTCGGGCTTGATGGCGCTCCAGGTCTTCGCGTTGGCGCTGCAGTTCACGGGCCTGGCGTCGCTGCTCCTGCTTCAGCCGGGCAAGTTGCTGCTGGGCCTGCGCCGTCTGGTTGGCTTTTTGCGCACTATAGAGGCTGTAGTTGCCACCATAGGCCTGCAAGCCCAGGCTGGATAATTCGACAATGCGTGCCATGTGCGCCAGTAGGCTGCGGTCGTGGCTGATCACCAGCAAGCCACGGTCCCAGGCTTCGATCATGCTCAGCAGCTGGGCACGGGCGTTGCTGTCCAGGTGATTGCTTGGCTCGTCGAGGATCAGGTAATCGGCATCGCTGAGCCACGCGCCGATCAATGCCACGCGCATGGCTTGGCCACCGCTCAGGGTCCGTGCGGGCTGGCGCCAGTCGAGTTGACCCAGGCCATGGCCCTGAAGCTGTAGCTGCAATTGCTCGCGCATATCCCAGCGCTCGCCAACGGTGTCGAAATCCTGGGGCTTGATGCTGCCTTGCTCGATGCGCTCCAGCGCCGCAATCACCGGCCCCACTTGGGCCAGGTCGGCCAGCGTGGCGCTGCGCGCGATGACTTGCTGGTCCAGCAAATGGACAGGCCCGAGGCGCCGACAATGGCCGCTGCTCGGTTCACGCTGGCCGGCAAGAATCTGCCCGAGCAGGCTTTTGCCCACGCCATTGCGCCCGACCAGGCCGGTGCGGCGTTGGTCGAAGGTTTCGTTGAGGTTGCTAAACAGCGGCCTGCCATCAGGCAAGGCCAAGGAGACGCTGTCCAGCGTCATAATCGACGTGTTCGTCATGCACAACTCCACAAATGCCGCGACATCTCCGGTACGAACCGGAGGCTGAAGACTGGCCGTCGAAAGGACGGCGGCATCAATGGCGCATTGGACGAACACCTCGTCATTTAGAGAATGCGTAGCCTAACGGACCGTCTGGGGCCGGGTAAAGCATCGGCTGCCGGTTGGGGCTCAGCGCTGCGTCTGCAAGCGCTTGGCCCAGTCTCCGCCGTGGCCGTGCGCGCAGGCTTCTTCACTGTCGAATCGTACATGCCAGGCCGGATGGTCCAGCTGAATGCCGGCTTGCTCCAGCGCCAGAGCGGTAAGTGCCAGCATGCGCGCCTTCGCATCACCGACCACGGCCGCTGCCTTGTCAGCCTCTTGCTCGAATACCCAGGTAATACGCAGGCTGCTCGGAAAGTCCTCCGGGTTGAGGCGATGGGTTAGCCAACAGAAGCCGACAATCTCCGCCTTGGCGGTTTCGCAGGCATCGGTCAGGCATGCCACCAACTCCCGCTCCAGGCGGCCTATTTCGCGTTTGCCCAGTGCCTTCATGGGTTGGCCTCGTCATCGATCTGCTGGCAAAAGCGCAGGTGGTTGTCTAACGGGGCCTGCCCCTGCACCTGCAGACAATCCAGGTAGAAAGCCTTGGCCTTGTCGGCCGAGAACATACGCAGTACCGGTAGGGCGGGGGCGAGGGGCATGGGGCGTCCTTGTCCGTTGAAAAGGTGCCACTGTAGCGCAGTTGCTCCCCTTATGGTCGACCAGCCGGCAGCAATGGTTGACCACCCGCCAGCCACTGCGTAGCCTTGCCCACTTCGAGGTTCTTCGGCCTGGCCGAAGCTAAGACGGGAACGCGGTACAAGCCGCGGCTGCCCCCGCAACTGTAAGCACCGACAACGGATCGACACAGCCACTGCGCCAGCGCGCGGGAAGGCGTCATCCCGCCAGCCCGCTGTTCGACTGAACGGGGACATGGAACGGTGCAAGCCAGGAGACCTGCCTCGTCACGTTTTCGACTTTCAACCGGGCGGGGTGATCCGGTGGCGAACAAGCCCGGCCGGCCTGGCCCGCGGCTGTCGTCCTGCATGCCCGCGCCACACTGCCAAGGGCAATGCGACATGAAAACACTGGCCAAGCTCCCCGTCACCATCGTCACCGGCTTCCTCGGATCGGGCAAGACCACCTTGCTGCGCCACATGCTCGACAACGCCCAGGGGCGCCGCATTGCGGTCATCGTCAACGAGTTCGGCGAACTGGGCATCGATGGCGAGATCCTCAAGCAGTGCAGCATCGGGTGCACCGAAGAAGAAGCCAGCGGCCGCGTCTACGAGCTGGCCAATGGCTGCCTGTGCTGCACCGTGCAGGAAGAATTCTTCCCGGTGATGCGCGAGCTGGTGGCCCGCCGTGGCGACCTCGACCATATCCTCATCGAAACCAGCGGCCTGGCCCTGCCCAAGCCATTGGTACAAGCGTTCCAGTGGCCGGAAATCCGTAACGCCTGCACCGTCGATGCGGTCATCACCGTGGTCGACAGCCCGGCCGTGGCCGCCGGTACCTTTGCTGCCTACCCGGACCAGGTCGATGCCCAGCGCAAGCTCGACCCTAACCTGGACCATGAATCGCCCCTGCATGAGCTGTTCGCTGACCAGTTGGCCAGCGCCGACCTGGTGGTGTTGAACAAGGCCGACCTGATCGACGCCGAAGGCCTGGCCAAGGTGCGTGCCGAGGTGGCCGAAGAACTGCCGCCGGCGGTGAAAGTGATCGAGGCCAGCAGCGGCAAGCTGCCACTGGAGGTGCTGCTGGGCGTGGGTGCCGAGTCCGAGGCGCATATCGATGGCCGCCGAACCCACCACGATTCGCACCACGACGGCGACGATCATGACGATCATGACCACGACGCTTTCGACTCCATCTCCATCGACCTGCCAGAAGCCGACGAAAGCCTGCTGCTCGATGCATTGACCCAGTTGGTGGTGGAGTTCGGTATCCTGCGTGCCAAAGGCTTCGCCGCCATCCCGGGCAAGCCGATGCGCCTGCTGGTACAAGGCGTGGGCACCCGTTTCGACAAGCACTTCGACCGCGCCTGGCGCGCCGATGAGCCGCGCATCACCCGCCTGGTGCTGATCGGCCAGGACCTCGATGCTGCCCAGCTGGAAGCGCGCCTGCGCCAGGCACTGGGCGCCTGACCCATGCACCTGCTGCGGACCCAGCCCGGTGGTTTCGTACCGGATGACAGCATTGCCGACCTCGGCCAGACACCCGCCGAGCTGGTGATTCTCTGCAGCGGCGATTCACACCTGGCCTTGCTCGCCGACACCGCCGAGCAATTGCCCGAAGACTTTCCCAGCCTGCGCCTGGCCAACCCGATGCAGGTGCAGAACCATGCCTCGGTCGACCTGTATGTCGACCAGGTGCTGCGCCACGCCAAGGTCATCCTGGTGTCGCTGCACGGTGGCGTTGGTTACTGGCGCTATGGTGTCGAACAACTGGTCGAGCTGGCCGCCCGTGGCGTGCAGCTGATTCTGGTGCCGGGCGATGACCGCCCGGACCCGGAGCTGACCAGCCTGGGCAACGTCCGCGGTGAGCAGGCCGAGCGGCTTTGGCATTACCTGCGCCAGGGCGGCAAGGCCAACGCCATCAACCTGTTCAACTGCCTGGCCAGCCAATGGCTGGGCCGCGACTATGCCTGGGACGAGCCGCAGCCTTTGCCGCGCACGGCGGTCTATCACCCCGCCAAGGGCAGCGCGACACTCGAGGACTGGTACCCGCACTGGCACCCCGAGCAGCCAGTGGCGCCGCTGCTGTTCTACCGTTCGCACCTGCAAGCGGCCAATACCGCGTTCATCGACGTGTTCTGCCAGCGCCTGCAGGCTGCCGGCCTGAACCCGTTGCCGATCGCCGTGGCCAGCCTCAAGGAAAGCGCCTGCCTGGAACAGGTCGAAGCCTGGCTGGACGAGGTCGGCGCCGAAGTGCTGGTCAATACCACCGGTTTCGCCTTGTCCAGCCCCGAGCGCCCCAACCTGCGCCCGTTTCGCCGCGACATCCCGGTGCTTCAGGCAATCTGCGCGCAGGACAACCAGCCAGGCTGGGAAGCCAGCGAGCAGGGCCTGGGCGCGCGCGACCTGGCCATGCACATTGCATTGCCGGAGCTGGACGGGCGAATCATCACGCGCCCGGTCAGTTTCAAGGACATGGCCTGGCGCAGCGAGCGCAGCCAGTCCGACGTTGTCTGCTACCGCGCCCACCCCGAGCGCATGGACTTTGTCGCCGAGCTGGCCCGCCGCTGGGTCGAGCTGGCCCGCCTGCCCAATGCCCAGAAGCGCGTGGCATTGGTGCTGGCCAACTACCCGACCCGGGATGGCCGCATTGGCAATGGCGTCGGCCTGGACACGCCCGCCGCCGCACTCAACATCCTCAAGGCGCTGCAGGCCGAAGGCTATCCGCTGGCCGAACTGCCGGGCAGCGGTACGCAACTGATCCACCAGTTGCTCGGTGGCGTGACCAACGACCTCGACCACCTCGACCAGCGCCCCTGTGCCCAGAGCCTGAGCCTGGCCGATTACCAGGTGGCCTTCGAGCGCCTGCCGCAGGCCAACCGCCAGGCAGTGCTGGAACGCTGGGGGCCACCCGAACAGGATCCGATGTACCGCAGCGGCCGGCTGATGGTTGCCGGCCTGCGCTTTGGCTTGACCTTCGTCGGTATCCAGCCGGCGCGGGGCTACCAGGTGGACCCCAGCGCGGTGTATCACGACCCTGACCTGGTGCCGCCGCACGGCTACCTGGCATTTCACTTCTGGTTGCGTCACGCATTTGCCGCCGATGCGGTGATCCACGTCGGCAAGCATGGCAACCTCGAATGGCTGCCCGGCAAAGGCGTCGGGCTGTCGGCGCAGTGCTGGCCGGACGCGCTGCTGGGTCCGCTGCCGAACATCTACCCGTTCATCGTCAATGACCCGGGCGAGGGTGCCCAGGCCAAGCGCCGCACCCACGCGGTGATCATCGACCACCTGATGCCGCCGCTGACCCGTGCCGAAACCTATGGCCCGCTGCGCCACCTGGAACAACTGGCCGACGAGTTCTATGAAGCGCAGTTGCTCGACCCACGGCGTGCCCGCGAGTTGCAGCGTGACATCCTCGAGCTGGTCAAGGCCAACCACATCGACCGTGAATTGCAACTGGAAGGGCAACTGGACGATGCGGCGCTATGGCTGCCGCGCCTGGATACCTACCTGTGCGACCTGAAGGAGTCGCAAATTCGCGATGGCCTGCACGTGTTTGGTCAGTCACCTGAGGGGCGGCTACGCCTGGATACGCTGCTGGCGTTGTTGCGGGTCGAGCGTGGCGACGGCCGTGGCGGTAATGCCAGCCTGCTGCGGGCTTTGGCCAAAGCACTGGTGCCGGGCTGGGACCCGCTCGACTGCGACCTTGGGCAGCCGTGGCAGGGCATACGCCCTGAACAGCTGCAGGCCATGAGCAATGAACCTTGGCGCACCTGTGGCGACACCCGCGAGCGCCTTGAGCTGTTGGCACTGCAGGTGATCGGGCAGGCGCTGGAAGGCACAGCACAGTTACCCGACCTGAGTGAGTGGCAACCGGTGCACGCTGTAGTGCAGGCCCTGCGTGAAGCGGTCGCACCCAGCCTGGACGCCTGCGGCACGGCTGAAATGCATGGCCTGCTGGCAGCACTGGCCGGGCGCTTCGTGCCCGCCGGCCCCAGTGGTGCGCCTAGCCGAGGGCGCCTCGATGTGCTGCCCACTGGCCGCAACTTCTATACGGTGGACGTGCGCAACCTGCCCACCACCACAGCCTGGCGCCTGGGCTTCGCCTCGGCCAGCCTGATCCTCGAGCGCCATCTGCAGGACCACGGCGATCACTTGCGTCAGCTCGGCCTGTCGGTGTGGGGCACGGCGACCATGCGCACCGGCGGCGACGACATTGCGCAGGCCATGGCGCTGATGGGCGTGCGGCCTGTCTGGGCCACCGGCAGCCAGCGCGTCGACGACTTCGAAATCTTGCCGTTGAGCCTGCTCGACCGCCCCCGGGTGGATGTGACCTTGCGCGTTTCCGGCTTCTTCCGCGATGCCTTCGGTAACCTGATCCGCCTGTTCGACGCCGCCGTGCAGGCCGTGGCCGCGCTGGACGAACCTGACGACCTCAACCCCCTGGCTGCCCGTGTGCGCAGCGAACGGGCCACGCTGCAGGCTCAAGGCGTGGATGCCGAGCAGGCTGCACGTCAGGCTGGCTGGCGGGTGTTCGGTGCCAAACCCGGCGCTTACGGTGCCGGGGTGCAGAACGCCATCGACGGGCGCTTGTGGCACAGCCGCGACGACCTGGCAGAGGTCTACCTCAACCACGGTGGCTATGCGTACGGCGGCAGCGACGACGGCACCCCGGCCCGCGCCCAGTTCGCCCAGCGCCTGGCCAAGGTGCAGGCGGTGCTGCAGAACCAGGACAACCACGAGCACGACCTGCTCGATTCCAACGATTACTACCAGTTCCAGGGCGGCATGCTGGCGGCCTCGGAAACCCTGTCCGGGGCGGTGGTGGCCAGCTACCATGGCGACCACAGCCAGGCCGACCGACCGCGCATCCGTACCCTCAAGGAAGAGCTGAACCGGGTGATCCGCGCGCGTGCGCTCAATCCCAAGTGGATCGACGGGGTCAAGCGTCACGGCTACAAGGGTGCCTTCGAGATGGCCGCGACAGTCGACAACCTGTTCGCCTTCGACGCCACCACGCACCTGATCGACGACCATCATTACCAGGGGCTGGCCGATGCCTATGTGCTCGACCCGGCGACCCGCGATTTCATGCGCGAGCACAACCCCGAGGCCCTGCGCGACCTCACCGAGCGCCTGCTGGAGGCCCAGCAGCGCGGCTTGTGGCAGGCGCCGGGCGACTACCGCGAAGCCCTTGAGGACCAACTGCTCGATGGCGAGGAACAGGCTTGAAATGAGTGAACCCGTACAATTTCCGCTGGCGGCCGTGGTCGGTGCAGACGACCTCAAGCTGGCGCTGTGCCTGACCGCTATCGACCCCAGGATCGGTGGTGTGTTGATCGAAGGGCCGCGTGGCATGGCCAAGAGCACCCTGGCCCGTGGCCTGGCTGACCTGCTTGGCGAAGGCCCGTTCGTCACCTTGCCATTGGGCGCCAGTGAAGAGCGGCTGGTCGGCACCCTCGACCTGGATGCCGCGCTGGGGCAGGGCAAGGCGCAGTTTTCCCCGGGCGTGCTGGCCCAGGCCGACGGCGGTGTGCTGTATGTCGATGAGGTCAACCTGCTGCCCGACACCTTGGTCGATCTGTTGCTTGACGTGGCTGCCAGCGGCACAAACCGCATCGAGCGTGACGGTATCTCGCATCGGCACAGCGCCCGCTTCGTACTGATCGGCACCATGAACCCGGAAGAGGGCGAACTGCGCCCGCAGTTGCTCGACCGGTTTGGCCTGAACGTGGCGCTGGAGGGCTTGCCGGAACCCGAGGCCCGGCAGCAGATCATTCGCCGCCGCCTGGCCTTCGACAGTGACCCTCAGGCGTTCTGCGCACACTGGGCCCAGGCCCAGGCGCAACTGCGTGAGCGCTGCCAGGCGGCGCGCCAGACCTTGGCCGACATTGCCCTGGATGACCAGGCGCTGGCCTGGATTACCGAGCGCTGCTACGCCGCCGGCGTGGACGGCCTGCGCGCCGACCTGGTGTGGCTGCGCGCTGCGCGCGCCCACTGTGCCTGGCGTGGGGCTGCAGCTATCGAAGAAGTGGATGTCGAGGCGGTGGCCGAATTCGCCTTGCGCCATCGCCGCCGTATGACGCCCCAGGCCAACCCGCCGTCGGCGCCACAGCCGCCTGACCAGCAGCCTGGCGCCGGCAACCCGGGTGAACGGGGCGGGCAGGGCGACTGGGGGGCATTACCGGCACAGCCGGTGGCCAGCGGCGCCCGCCGGGAGGTGCCGAACTGGGCAAAAAAGCCCTGAGCATCCCCCAGCCACCAGCCAAAGGGGCGGATGCCAGAGCGGGCATAGGCAAGCAGAACGGTACCCGCCGTGGCCTCGTGCGAAATGCGGCGGCCGGCCGGGTAGCCTGGCTGCCGACCTTGCTCAAAGGGCGGCCACGCCAGCGACAAGACCTGTGCTGGCAGCAGCGCCAAGGCAGGCCTGCTGAGTTGTGGCTGGTGATCGTCGATGCCTCGGCTTCAACCCGGCGGCATCAGGCGCTGGCACAGACCAAAGGGCTGCTGGCGGCATTGTTCGACCAGGCCTATCGCCAGCGCGCCCGCCTGGCCCTGCTGACTGCCAGCGGGCGCACACCACAGTGGCAGCGCCACGGGCTGAAGGCATCCGCTGCCTTGCAACCCTGGCTGCAGGCCTTGGGGGCAGGTGGGGGCACGCCGCTGATCGCCGCACTGGAACAGGCGCGGCACTGGCTACAGGCGCGGCAGCGAGCCCATCCGCAAGAGGCCTTGCGTTGCCTGGTGTTCACCGACGGTCGCCTGCAGCACAGCAATACCGTGCAGCCGATGCCATGCGCCACGTTGTTGGTCGATATGGAACTGGCGCCCGTGCGCCTGGGACGCGCGCAGCGTCTGGCAGAACAATTGCAGGCTGATTACCAGCACTTGCAACAATTCAAGGTGATGGATTGAACTGGCAGGTTGCGACACTTTGTCGCAATTGGGAAAGTTGCCACAACAGCAACAGAGAAGTTGTACAAGTGCGTGACCATGCACGCACTTGTTGTGCTGGCCAATATTACTTCGGCATCGACCACGGTTGCAGGTCGTAGCCCTTTTCACACAATTCGGCGCGCACTTCTTCGATCAGGCTGGCCCACTGGGCCGGGTCGGAGTAGATGCGCGACGACACTTGCTTGGCGCCGATGCGGGTGCTGGTCCGGTCGATCACTGCCAGGCTCAGTTCACCAGTACCGTTGGGTGCATCCCAGGCTACGCACTGGAAAGGTTCGAAGGCGTGGTCGGCAATCAGCAGTGCTTCGTTGACACGGAGCGGGGCATTCATGGTTCGGTCTCTCTATGGTCCCAAACATCGAAGTGAAGTCCGCGTTGCTTCAAAGTCGCCTCATTGATCGCGAAGTGCAGCGCGGGGTTATGTCTACTGATGCTCGTTGTTCGTGGGTAAGTCACACATTGGCTGTAAATTTTTTTTCAGGGTCGACGCTGTTCTTGCCGGCGCCGCCATGTGATGTCGATAAAGTGCGAAAATTCCCGTGGCGGTTTGTAAAAAAATGATTCGGCAGACAGACGGTACTGGGAACCGTCAACTTCGTTGCTACTGTTAAACGGGCGCCACAACTTGCTGTTTTACTTCAAAAAACCAAAAACTGGCGCCAAGGATCGGTCATGCAGCAGCCTGCCGCTCAACGCCGTTTGCTTATCGTCGACCCCTGCGACGATTGTCACCGCTTGCTACCTGGCCTGCGCAACGCAGGCTGGGATGTGGACAGCTGTATGCTCGGGGCTGCGCTGGACCACACGTGCGATGTCGGGCTATTGCGCTTGCAGGCTTCGCACCTGAGGCACCCGGACGCGGTCAAGGACATGATCAAGCGCAGCAACACCGAATGGATTGCCGTGCTCAGCGCCGATCAGTTGCGCATGCCGGCGTTCGGTGATTTTGTGTGTGAGTGGTTTTTCGACTTCCATACCCTGCCGTTCGACGTCTCCCGCGTGCAGGTAACCCTGGGCCGGGCCTTCGGCATGGCGCGCTTGCGCGGCAAGGGGGCCGTCAAGGTCGATGAGACGACCCATGAGCTGCTCGGCGAAAGCCGGCCTATCCGCGAGTTGCGCAAGTTGCTGGGTAAACTGGCACCCACTGAATCGCCTGTGCTGATCCGCGGAGAGAGCGGCACCGGCAAAGAGCTGGTGGCGCGCACCTTGCACCGCCAGTCGCAACGCAGCGAGCAGCCGTTCATCGCGATCAACTGCGGGGCGATCCCCGAGCACTTGATCCAGTCCGAACTGTTCGGCCATGAGAAGGGCGCCTTTACCGGTGCCCACCAGCGCAAGACCGGGCGTATCGAAGCGGCCGACGGCGGCACGTTGTTCCTCGATGAAATCGGCGACCTGCCGTTGGAGTTGCAGGCCAACTTGCTGCGTTTTTTGCAGGAGAAGCACATCGAGCGGGTGGGTGGCAGCCAGCCCATACCGGTGGATGTAAGGGTGCTGGCGGCCACCCATGTGGACCTCGAGCGGGCCATCGAGCAAGGGCGTTTCCGCGAAGACCTGTATTACCGCCTGAACGTCTTGCAGGTGGTGACTGCGCCGTTGCGCGACCGGCATGGTGACCTGTCGATGCTGGCCAACCATTTTGCCCATTTCTACAGCGTGGAGACCGGGCGTCGGCCACGGTCGTTCAGCGACCATGCCCTGGCGGCGATGGGGCGGCATGACTGGCCGGGCAATGTGCGCGAACTGGCCAACCGCGTGCGCCGCGGGTTGGTGCTGGCCGAAGGGCGGCAGATCGAGGCGCAGGACTTGGGGTTGCAACTGCTCGACCCGGAACAACAGCCGCTGGGCACGCTGGAAGAATACAAGCAGCGCGCCGAGCGCCAGGCGCTGTGCGATGTGCTCAACCGGCACAGCGACAACCTGAGCGTGGCGGCCAAGGTGCTGGGCATTTCACGGCCGACGTTCTATCGGTTGCTGCACAAGCACCAGATACGGTGATTGCTGCTGAGGTACGCTTGCGCCGTTCTTTGAAGCCGCTCTTACACAAGCCCGTGTAGGAGCGGGTTCACCCGCGAAAGGGCCGGGCCTGCTGGCCAATTTCCACCCGCCGTTCACCATTGTCGCGGCTACCGTATTCGCGGGTAAACCCGCTCCTACCGGGAAACCACAAGCCTGCGTAGGAGCGGGTTCACCCGCGAAAGGGCCGGGCCTGCTGGCCAATGTCCACCGGCCGTTCACCGTTGTCGCGGCTACCGTATTCGCGGGTAAACCCGCTCCTACCGGGGAACCACAAGCCTGCGTAGGAACGGGTTCACCCGCGAAAGGGCCGGGCCTGCTGGCCAATTTCCACCCGCCGTTCACCATTGTCGCGGCTACCGTATTCGCGGGTAAACCCGCTCCTACAGGGGAAGCACAAGCCTGCGTAGGAGCGGGTTCACCCGCGAAAGGGTCGGGCCTGCTGGTCAATTTCCACCTGCCGTTCACCGTTGTCGCGGCTACCGTATTCGCGGGTAAACCCGCTCCTACAGGGGAAGCACAAGCCTGCGTAGGAGCGGGTTTACCCGCGAAAGGGCCGGGCCTGCTGGCCAATTTCCACCTGCCGTTCACCGTTGTCGCGGCTACCGTATTCGCGGCTAAAGCCGCTCCTACAGGGAACCACCAAAACCACAAGCCCGTGTAGCGAAGAGGCCCTGCCCGGCGAACTCAGTGCGGTCCGCGTGGGATGGTCTTGAGCAAGTCTTCGGGGCTGATATGCCCCACCACCTGGGCCACCGCGCTGCCCGGGGTCGGCAGGTCGATGATGTGGCTCTTCATCTTGCCGATCACATGCATCTCGCACGGCTTGCAGTCGAACTTCAGGGTCAGCACTTCGTCACCCTGAATCAGCTGCATCGGTGCCACCTTGGTACGCACGCCGGTCACGCCCTTGGCCTGCTTGGGGCACAGGTTGAAGGAGAAGCGCAGGCAGTGCTTGGTGATCATCACCGGCACTTCGCCGTGTTCTTCATGCGCTTCATAGGCCGCATCGATCAGTTGCACACCGTGGCGGTGGTAGAAGTCGCGGGCCTTCTGGTTGTATACGTTGGCCAGGAACGACAGGTGCGACTCGGGGTACACCGGCGGTGGCGTAGTCTCGGCCTTGCGCCCGCCACGCGGATGCGCCTGCACGCGTGCTGCAGTCAGTGCCTCGATGGCTTCGCGGCGCAGGGCCTTGAGCTGCGAGTTGGGAATGAAGTACGCCTGCGGGGCATCCAGTTCGATGCGGTCGGCGTGGTACAGGGTGGTGCCCAACTGGCCGAGCAGGTCGTGCAACTGCTCCAGTGCCTGCTGCGGCTTGTTGGCTACGCCGAATGGGCCGTCCAGGGCCACCTGCACGCTCACGCCTTCTTCACTGCTGAGGGTAAGCATCAGGCGCTGCTCGCGCAGGACGGCGTGCCACTCCACGCCGACCCGGCGTTCGGAGGAAGTGCGTTGCAGGGCCTGTTGCCAGTTGTGGTCGAGGTTGCGCGACAGCGGGTGGTTGGGCCGCAGCTTGTGCAGGCCTTCGGGCATTTCGTTGGGCTCGACGCGATAGCGGTAGCGCTTCTGGCCGTCTTCTTCGAATTCGCCACGCGGTTCGGCGATGTTGGCGCGGAAGCCCACCACTTCGCGCTTGACCAGCACATTGAGGCCGTCGCCGTTGGTCAACGGTACGTCGGTGACCACTTGCATGTCACGCTTGCCGACCTTTTCCACTACGCCCACCGGCAGGCCGGTGAAGGTTGGCGAGTCGAAGGCGCCGATATCGACCTTGCGGTCGGTCACGAAGTAGTCGGTGCTGCCGCGGTGGAAGGTTTTATCCGGGTCGGGCAGGAAGAAGTGTTCGGTACGGCCGCTGGACGCGCGGGCGTACTGAGGGCGGTCTTCAAGGATGGCATCGAGCTCTTTGCGGTAATGGGCGGTGATGTTCTTCACATAGCCCATGTCCTTGTAGCGGCCCTCGATCTTGAACGAGCGCACGCCGGCATCGACCAGGTCAGCCAGGTTGGCGGTCTGGTTGTTGTCCTTCATCGACAGCAGGTGTTTCTCGAACGCAACCACGCGGCCCTGGTCATCTTTCAGCGTGTAGGGCAGGCGGCAGGCTTGCGAGCAATCACCACGGTTGGCGCTGCGGCCAGTCTGCGCATGGGAAATGTTGCATTGGCCAGAGAACGCCACGCACAGCGCGCCGTGGATGAAGAACTCGATGGCGGCATCGGTTTCGGCGGCGATGGCGCGGATTTGCTGCAGGTTCAGCTCCCGCGCCAGTACCAGTTGCGAGAAGCCAGCCTGGTCGAGGAACTTGGCCCGTTCCAGGGTGCGGATGTCGGTCTGGGTGCTGGCATGCAGCTCGATCGGCGGGATGTCCAGCTCCATCACCCCTAGGTCCTGCACGATCAGCGCGTCAACGCCGGCATCGTACAGCTGGTGAATCAGCTTGCGCGCCGGTTCCAGCTCGTTGTCGTGCAGGATGGTGTTGATGGTGGTGAACACGCGTGCATGGTAGCGATGGGCGAACTCGACCAGCTCGGCGATATCGCTGACTTCGTTGCAGGCGTTATGGCGCGCGCCGAAGCTCGGGCCGCCGATATAGATGGCGTCAGCGCCGTGCAGGATCGCTTCACGGGCGATGGCCACGTCACGGGCAGGGCTGAGCAGTTCCAGGTGATTCTTTGGAAGGGACATGTCGTTATATTTTCGGGCTGTCACGGTTTAGGCGGGCATTGTAGCGGTGAAACGGGCTGGCGGCATCATTGGGGTGCCGAGAGGTGCGGGATTGGCTGCGGGTACGCGCAACTGTGGGAGCGGCCTTGCGTCGCGAAAGGGCCGCAGAGCGGCCCCGGCGATCTTGCAGTCAGTCAACGATGTTGGGGGCGCTGCGCACCCCAACAAGCGCAGCTCAGCGCTTGGCAGCCATCGCCGTCACTTCCACACGCATGCCTTCAAAGGCCAGTGAAGCCACACCCACCGCCGCACGCACCGGCCAGGGCTTGCTGAAGAAGCGCTGGTACACCTCGTTGAACGCTGCGCGGTCGGCCATGTCGGTCAGGTAGATGGTCAGGTGCAGCACGCGGTCCATACCGCTACCGGCCTTTTCCAGGGCCACTTTCAGCGCCTGCAGGGTGCATTCGCTCTGCTCGACGATGCCGCCCAGTTCCAGGCTGCCGTCGGCGTGGGTCGGGATTTGCGTGGTGACCAGCACGCCGTTGTACTCGGCAACGTCCGAGGAAATCGACTCGGCGTCCGGGTCCGGGGTGTAGATGATGTCTGCATGTGCCATGGTGTGTCTGCCTTGCAACGGAAGGAAAACGGCAAGCCTACGCGAGCGCACCTGCCCGGTCGAGGGTGCCTCGGCGTTTGAAATGCGCGGCGTTCGCCGTCAGAATCGCAGGCGATTGCAAAACCAGAGGTTTACGTTGAACGAACAGACTTTGTCCAGGCGCCTGGAGCGCGTGGCCGCCCATGTGCCACAGGGCGCGCGCCTGGCCGACATTGGCTCGGACCACGGCTACCTGCCGGTGGCCTTGATGCTGCGTGGCGTGCTCGAGGCCGCTGTAGCGGGTGAAGTGGCACAGACGCCGTTCGCCTCGGCCCAGCGCAATGTGCGCAGAAACGGCCTGCAAGCGCAGGTAACCGTGCGCCTGGCCGATGGGCTGGCAGCGGTCGAGCCGCAAGACCGTATCTCGGTGGTGAGCATCTGCGGGATGGGCGGCGACACCATGTGCGAGATACTCGAAGCCGGCAAGCAGCGCCTTGGCGGCGTCACGCGCCTGGTACTGCAGCCCAATGGCGGTGAGCGCGAACTGCGCCAGTGGCTGGCGGGCAATGGTTACCAGATCGTCAGCGAAGAGCTGCTACGGGAAAACCGCTTCGATTACGAGATCATCGTCGCCGAGCCGGGCAGGGGGGTGTATAGCGCTGAACAGCTGTACTTCGGCCCCGTGTTGATGCAGGAAAAAAGCGAGGCGTTTGTGGTCAAGTGGCGGCGCATGCTGCGGCAGAAGCAGCAGACCCTGGCCAATTTCCAGCGGGCCCGCGATGCGGTGCCTCAGGCGAAGATCGACGATTTCAATCAGCACGTGGGCTGGATCACCCAGGTGCTGGCCTGACTCACTGCTGCGAGCAGTTGCCCATTTCCCGGTAGTCGATTTCGCGCTTCTGGCCCTGATGGTCGACGTACACCATGTGTGCGGTGCCTACCTGGCAGTCGGCGGCGTTGCTGGCCGGTGTGATGGAGATGACCTTGGCCACGTCCAGCGGCATGCCGTATTCATATTGGCTGCTGACTGGCTGGTTGTTGCCGGCATCGGCAAAAGCACCGAACGAGGCGAAGGCAGCGGCAATGGCAAGGACAGCGATCGAGCGTTTCATGACAGGCTCCTTTTTTAATGGATGGCTAATGATCTATTCATTGGTCATCCACAATAAATGGGCTAAACCGTGATAGATTCCTGCCTGTAACGCAAGAATAAGACAAAGAAAGGAGCACACCTTCATGGATATGCTGCATGCCATGCGTACCTTCACCCGTGTGGTGGAATGTGGCAGCTTCGCTGCAGCTGCCAATGCTCTGGATATTTCTGCAGCGCAGGTTTCGCGCATCGTTGCCGAGCTGGAGAACCAGCTGCAGACCCGCCTGCTGCACCGCACCACCCGGCGCTTGCGCATGAGCGAGGCGGGTGAGCGGTTTCTGGAGCGTGCACGGCAGATCATGCTGCTGACCGAAGAAGCCGTGGGCGAAGCGCGAGGGGCGCACCTCACGCCTCGCGGCCATCTGCGTTTGCACTGCCCGCACGGCATGGGGCTGTTGCTGATGCCGCTGGTGGCCGGCTACAACACGCTATACCCGGAAGTGGTGATCGAGCTGACGCTGTCGCAGCGCAACCCCGACCCGCTGGCAGAAGGGCATGATGTGGTGATCACCGTGGACGGTGCGCTGCCGGATTCGCAGCTGATCGCTGTGCCGCTGGGCAACATTTTCAGCATCCCCTGCGCGGCACCCGGTTACCTGGATACCCACGGTGTACCGGAGCGCCCGGAAGACTTGCACGGCCATCGCTGCCTGCGCATGGCTTACCCGATGTACGAAGGCGACTGGGTGTTCCCGCAAGGGGTTGACCAGTGCGTGATTGCGCCGAATGACAGTTTTTCCACCAACGTTGCCGACGCCATGCTGGTGGCCAGCGAGCTGGGCATGGGCATTGGCCTGCTGCCGTTCTACACCGCCAGCGAGGCGATCGAGCAGGGGCGCTTGCGCCGGTTGTTGGCACCGTATCGGTTGAGGGAGAGTGCGCTGTATGCGATGTATCCGTCACGCCACTACCTGGACGCCAAGGTGCGCACCTGGATCGACTACCTCAAGGAGCAGTTGCCGGCGCTGTTCGAGGGGCATGCCAGGGTGGTGGATGACGCGCGGTATTGGCGCTGAGGCGAGAGGGTCCTGTGGGAGCGGGCGCGCCCGCGAACACCGGCAAAGCCGGTGCCAGCCACAGCGTCGCCCGCCCCCCCAAGAACCGCGTTGCCTTTGCGTTACAGCGGATAGTTTTTCAATTCCCGTGCAATCAGCATGCGCTGGATCTCGCTCGACCCTTCATAGATCTGGGTAATCCGCGCATCCCGGTAGTAGCGCTCCACCGGGTAATCTTCCAGATAGCCGTACCCACCATGCACCTGGATGGCCATCGAGCACACCCGCTCGGCCATCTCCGAAGCGAACAGCTTGGCCTGTGACGCTTCCGACAGGCACGGCTTGCCGGCGCTGCGCAGGCGGGCGGCGTGCAGGATCAGCAAACGTGCGGCGTTCACCTGCACCTGCATGTCGGCCAGCAGGTTGGCAATGCTCTGGTGTTCGTTGATCGGCTTGCCAAACTGTATGCGGTCACGCGAGTAGACCAGCGCCGCTTCGAATGCGGCGCGGGCGATGCCCAAGGCCTGGGCGGCAATGCCGATACGGCCGCCTTCGAGGTTGGACAGGGCAATGGCCAGGCCCTTGCCACGCTCACCGAGGATATTGGCGGCAGGAATGCGGCAGTTGTCGAAAGTCACTGCGCAGGTGTCGGAGGCGCGAATGCCCATCTTGTGCTCACTGCGATCAACCTTGAACCCAGGGTTGTCGGTGGGCACCAGGAACGCCGACAGGCCTTTCTTGCCCAGCTCCGGGTCGGTCACTGCGAAGACGATCGCCAGGCCGGCACGGCGGGCATTGCTGACGAACTGCTTGGCACCGTTGATGACCCACTGGCCATCCACCAGCTCGGCGCGGGTGCGCAGGTTGTGCGCCTCGGAGCCGGCCTGTGGCTCGGTCAGGCAGAAGCAGCCAATCACCTCGCCGCTGGCCAGGCGAGGCAGCCACTGCTGTTGCTGTTCGGCGGTGCCGTAGGCCAGCAGCGGGCCGCAACCTACCGAGTTGTGGATGCTCATCATCGCCCCGGTGGCGCCGCAACCGGCGGCGATCTCTTCCACGGCCAAGGCATAGGCGACATAGTCGGTGTAGCTGCCGCCGAAGTCCTCGGGCACCACCATGCCCAACAGGCCCAGTTCGCCCATCTTGCGCACCACGCCATCATCGATCCAGCCGGCCTTTTCCCAGGCCTGGGCATGGGGTGCGATTTCGCCACGGGCAAAGTCCCGGGCCATGTCGCGGATCATGATCTGTTCTTCGCTCAGTTCGAGGTCTTGCATCTGTGTACTCCCGGGCTCACAGGCCTTCGAAGAATTGTTCGACCCGCTGGCTTTGCAGCGCGGCCAGGGTCGGCGGGTTCCAGCGGGGCTGCTTGTCCTTGTCGATGATCAGGGCACGCACGCCTTCGATGATGTCGCCGTGCTGGAACCACTGGCGGTCCAGGTGCAGTTCCATGGCAAAGCAGTCGTCAATGCCCAGCTCGCGCCCCCGGCGCAGCATCTCCAGCGTAACCGCCATGGCCAGAGGCGAGCGTGTTTCCAGCTGATCGGCGGTGGCCACCGCCCAGGCGTGGCTGTCGCCAAGGCTCACCGCACGCAGTTGCTCGACGATGGCTGGCAGGTCGGGCAGGGCGAAGAAGTGGTCGATGGCCGGGCGCAGCTTTTCCAGTGGCGCATCATCCAGTACCTGGGTACCGAGCCTGGCCAGCAGGTTTTGCAGGTCCTTCAGCGGGTGGTCGCTGAAGTCGAGCTGGTCGAGGCCCTGGTCGAGGGCGGCGAGCTGGTCGCTGGCCAGGTACCAGTCGGCCAGGCCGCAATACAAGGCGTCGGCCGCCTGGATCTGGGCACCGCTGACACCCAGGTAGATGCCCAGCTCGCCGGGGATGCGCGAGAGGAAGTAGCTGCCGCCCACGTCCGGGAAGTAGCCGATGCCAACTTCGGGCATGCCCAGCCGGCTGCGCTCGGTGACCACGCGCAGGTCGCAGCCCTGCGCCAGGCCCATGCCGCCCCCGAGGGTGAAGCCGTCCATCACCACCAGTATCGGTTTGCGGTAGCGGTGGATGACCAGGTCGAGGGCGTACTCTTCGACGAAAAAGGTTTCATGCAGCGTGTCGCCGGCCTTGAAGCTGTCGTACAGCGAGCGGATATCGCCACCGGCACAGAACCCCTTGGGGCCTTCGCCGCGCAGGACCACGGCGCGTACCTGCGGGTTGTCGGCCCACTGGTCCAGGTGCTGACGCAGGCTGCGCACCATGTCCAGGGTCAGGGCATTGAGACCGGCTGGGCGGTTCAGGGTCAGGTGGCCGATCTGGTTACGGACCTCGGCCAGTACATGGTCGGTTGCTGCCGGGGTATGGGCGTGTGCAGTCATTGCGTTCTCCCTGCTTTGTTATTGATTTTCCAAGTGAAGTCTGGAGTTCGCTGGAGGATCGCAGGATCCTGGCATGCGAATTTGCCTTGCACAATCGACAATTGTGCAAGGGTACCGTGCGTTTTTACCTTGTCTGATGCCAGCGCGCGCTTGTGGAGCAGCCTTTGCCCCCACGGGATTCCGTCCCCCGATTCGGGGGAACCTGCTGGGGGATCCTCCCCAATCCGTTGCGGTTGATCGTACAAGTTATTGATTAATATTGGATTTTTCTTCTGGCACACACCTTGCTCCAGCTCACCGCAGAGATCCTGTGTCCCGGAGGTGCAGCATGTCGACGCCGCTCAAAGGCCCCATCCTGTCATCACTTGTACTCGCCTTGCTTGGCTGGGAAGCAACCAGTGAGGCGGCTGTGCAGTGCCAGCGCACCCTGGTCGCCAACGTGGTGGCACTGGACCAGCCACTGATGTTTAACCGCCTTGGCGCGCAAAACGCCAACGGCATGATGTTTGCCCTCCGTGAGGACGTGGTGGACGACAAGCAGGTCCCCCTCAGCAAGGGCGGGGCCGCGGTACCGGGCAAGGTCACCCTGCGCCCGGACAAGCGCCCGCGGCCTATCGTGCTGCGCGTGGCGGCCGGTGACTGCCTGACGGTCAACCTGACCAACCTGCTGGATTACAAGGCGAACCCCAACAAGCACGGTATCGAGGCTGAAGAGCCCGAGGGCGAGGAAGAGGGGCCGGAGGTTGAAAACGAAGGCGGTGAAGGCTTTGTCGCCGACGAACAGGTGGCCGAGCGTATGGTTGGCTTCCAGGTCAACGGGATGCAGGCGGTGAACAGCATTGCCGATATTTCCGCCTACACCGGGCGCAACGGCAACTTCTTCGTCAGCCCCGGCAGCACCCGCAGCTACACCCTGTATGCCGAGCGCGAAGGGGCCTTCGCCGCCACCAGCAAAGCCGCTACGTTCGGCGGCGAGGGCACGGCGGGCAACGTCTCCAACGGCCTGTTCGGCCAGGTGGTGGTCGTGCCCAAACTGGGCCGTACCTACCGCAACACCCTCACTGAAGAAGAAATGCGCCTGGCCACCACGGGTCGAACCGCCACCGGCCAGCCCGTGATCGACTACGAAGCCCGTTATCCGCAGGTCGAACCGTGGATCGCCGAAGGCAAGGCCGGCAAACCGATCATTGCCATGGTCAACGGCAACGAGATCATCAGCAGCGAAACCGATGCCATCGTCATGGGGCCCAACCCTGACGGTAGCTTCCCCAGTTCCACTTACCCGCTGGAAAGCGCGGGCAAACGCAACCCGGCGCTGCCCAACCGACTGGAAGCGTTCCGTGATTTCGCCTCGCAGTTCGCCGACGAGGTTGCCGGTACCCAGGCCTTCCCTGGCTACTGGGCCGACCCGGTGATGGGCCACGTGCTGGAGCCGGCGCGCGATTCGTTCATGATCAATTACGGCTCTGGTGGCATGGGTGCCGAAGTGGTGGCCAACCGCTTGGGGGTGGGCCCGATGCACGACTGCCTGTCGTGTGCCTATGAGGAGTTCTTCCTCAGCGCCCACACGGTCGGCGATATAGGCACCCTGGTGGATGTACCGGCCAACGTCGGCCTGGAACACATCCGCCCGGGCGAGGTGCCGCCGGCCAGCGCCGTCGGGGTCAAGGCCAGCATGGCCCTCTACCCCTCAGAGCCTGCCAACGTGCACCACAGCTATATCGGTGACTTCACCAAGTTCCGCAACACCCACAACGGGCACGAGCAGCACATCTTCCACTTGCACGGCCATCAGTGGTTGTTCAACCCCAATGACGACAACTCCGACTACATCGATGCCCAAGGCATCGGCGCCGGCGTCGGCTACACCTACGAAATCGCCAACGGTGGTTCGGGCAACCGCAACCGCGTTGCCGGCGATGCCATTTACCACTGTCACTTCTACCCGCACTTCGCCCAGGGCATGTGGGCCATGTGGCGGGTACATGACGTGTTCGAGGAAGGCACGCGGCTGGAGGTGAGCGGGCAGGGCGAGAATGGCTTCCACAGTACCCCGTTCGCCCTGCGTAGCGGTAAGCCGGCCGTTGGCGCCCGGGCCCTGCCCGATGGCGAGATCGTTGCCGGTACGCCGATTCCGGCCATCGTGCCGTTGCCCGGCAAGGCCATGGCGCCCATGCCCGGCAAAGTCGTGGTCGTGCCCAAGCTCTCCGAAGCGTTGCTTGCTGCCAACGATGATGACCACGAAGACGAGGATGATGACGACCACGCCAGCGAGGCGCCCGTGCGCAAGGCCGTGGGCTCGCTGGCGCTGGTCGATCGCACCGAGGCCAACCGCAATGCCGACGGCACGCTGAAAAACCCAGGCTACCCGTTCTGGATCGGCGGCATGGAAAGCAGCGTGGGCAACCGCCCGCCAACCCCGCCCCTGGACATGCTCGACCCGGCCCTGGCCCGGCAACTGAAAGACAGTGGTAAAGCCCTGTGGGCCAACCTGGATGCGAACCAGGTCGATGGCTGGGACGGCGGCCTTGGCCGCCATGCACTGGACGGTGTGTCCGCCGGTGGCGTGGCGGAGACCACCACCACCAAACTGGACTTCACCAAGGTCGTGCACAAGGCCAAGCCCATTTACCTGCCGGAAGAGGGCACCGATGTCGAGCAGGCCGCCATGCAGTTCCACGCCATGGCTGAACACCCCAGCTATGCATTGATCCCCGGCAGCCAGCCGGTGGCCAAGGCGTTCCGCACCAACGGCGCGTTGCCGACTGCAGGTGCGCCGTACTACGAACCGTGCATGGATGACCGTGGAAAACGCCTGACCCAGTCTTCCGGGGTTGGGGAGTTCAACAGTGGAGAGAGCCTGACGGGCGTGAACTTCCGTGGCGCCTCGGCCTTCACTGCCGACCGCCCACGCATCTACAAAGGGGCCAACATCCAGTTCGACGCGGTGTACAACAAAGTGGGCTACCACTTCCCGCAGGCACGCATCATTGCCCTGTGGGAAGACGCCTGGCCGGTCATTACCAAGCAGCGCCCGCCAGAGCCGCTGGTGATGCGCATGAACACCTTCGACTGCGCGATGTACCAGCACACCAACCTGATCCCGAACATCTATGAGATGGACGATTACCAGGTGCGCACCCCGACCGACGTGATCGGCCAGCACATCCACCTGCCCAAGTGGGACCTGACCGCGGCCGACGGCTCGGCCAACGGCTGGAACTACGAAGACGGCATACTTTCGCCCGGTAGCGTGGTCGAGCGCGTAGAGGCCATTCGTAATTACAATGGCTGCACTGAAGGGGATAGCCGCGAAGGCACCGCAGCCTGCCCGAAAGCCAGGCAGCACCCGTACTTCGGCCGCTTTGGTCGCGCCGACTGGCTGGGCGCACGTACCGCGATGCAGCGCTGGTTCGCAGACCCGCTGGTGAACGTGCATAACGTCGACCGCGGCCTGGGTACCATCTTCACCCATGACCACCTTGGCCCATCGACTCACCAGCAACTGGGCCTGTATGCCACCGTGCTGGCCGAACCGGCCGGCTCCACCTGGTACCACGCCGAAACCGGCGAGCAGCTGTACAACCCGGCCACGCGCCAGGACGGCGGCCCGACCTCGTGGCAGGCGGTGATCCAGACCGGCGACCACGATGGCGACGGCAAGAACGACAGCTACCGCGAGTTCTTCCTGGAGTACAGTGACTTCCAGCATGCCTATGAAGCCGGGGTGTACGTGGGCGCAGGGCCGGACGGCATTCCCAATGCCCAGTCGTACCCGGCCACAGCCGACAGCTTCCGCTACGCCATCAACCCGCCCGTGCGCGGCAAGGCGTCGAACCTGCTCGAAGCCATCGTCGAGAAACGCGGCGGTCTCAACCCGGGCTGCCCAAGCCGGCCATGCCCGCAGGCGATCTCGGTGGATGATCCGGGGATGTTCGTCGTCAACTACCGCAACGAGCCGCTGGCCCTGCGCGTGTATGACCCGAACAAGGTCGGCCCGGACGGCAAGCGTGGCATGCAGGCCGACGGCCTGGCCGGCGACCTCAGCTATGCCCTGCAAACCCGTACCGACCGCGCCATCCCGGCGATGAACCTGTCGCCATCGGCGATTACCTCGGCAGTCGGCCCTACCGGCGGCACTACGCTGTTCCCGCCGCATATCAACACGGCTGGCGCCGAGCCGGGCGACCCGTTCACCCCGTTGCTGCGCACCTATTCCGGCGACAACGTGCGCCTGCGCATGCACGCCGGTGGCCATGAAGAGGAGCACAACGTCACCCTGCACGGCGTGAAATGGCTGCAGAACGGTTCTGGCTTCGGCAACAGCTCCAACTCGGGCTGGAAGTCGTCGCAAATGATCGGCATCTCCGAGCAGTTGGGCTTCATGGCGCCGGTGTCGATGATCTCCAGTTCGGCAGCCACCAACGGCGACTACCTGTACTCGCTGGACGCGGCCCTGGAGGGCTACTGGAACGGTATCTGGGGCATCATGCGCAACTACACCGCGCAGCGTGCCGACCTGTTCCCGCTGCCCAACAACCCGCAGCCGGTGGCTATGCGCAACACCGTGAACTTCAACGGCATTTGCCCCAAAACCACGGCCAACCCGAACGGCATCGGTACCCGCACCACGGTCAAGCGCAGCTACGAGATCGTCGCAGCGCTGGCCAACGACATCCTCGAAAACCGTAACGGCGTCAGCATCAACGACCCGGCGGGCGTCGGCCAGCATGTCGGTGGCGCGCTCAAGGCCAACGGCGGCACCCTGGTGTTCAACAGCCGTAGAACCGCCATCCCGCTGGTGAGCGGGGTAGACCCCGAAGATGGGGAGCCTTTCACCATCGGTGGCCACAGTGCGCCGCTGCATGACCCGACCGCGATCCTGTACGTGCGCAAGGCTGACCTCGATGCCACCACCGGCAAGCTCAAGGCGGGTGTCCCGGTAGAGCCGCTGGTACTGCGCGCCAATGCCGGCGACTGCATCAGCATCACCCTGGAGAACCGCTTGCCACTGGTGATGCCAGACCTGCCGAGCACTGCAGTGATGCACAACGTGGTCAAGCGTGACCGCTTCGACAGCGAAGGCTCCACCGCCTTTGCCAACAACCTGATGCGGCCGTCCAGCCACGTGGGCCTGCATGCACAACTGCTGGCCTACGACATCACCAAGTCAGACGGTGCCAACGTTGGCCTGAACCCTGTGCAGACCGTGCCACCACGTGCCGGCACCAGCGGCGCTTACCCGACCAAGGAGTACCAGTACTACGCCGGCCACCTGGAGCGTGAAGGCAAACCGGTGTCGCAGCTGGGCCGCACGGTGGACAACATAAACACCACGCCTATTGAGTTCGGCGGCCTCAACCTGACCCCGTCAGACTTCATCAAGCAGCCGCAAAAAGGTCTGGTGGGCGCCATGAGCATCCTGCCGCAAACCGCCACCTGGACCGAGGATACTGCTACCCGTACCCAGGCCACGGTGAAGGTCAGCGGCCAGCCGGACTACCGCGACTTCGTCACGGTGTGGCAGCGCGCGCTGAACATGCGCTGGGCCGATGGTCGTCCGGTAGAAGGCATCAATACCGAAGGCAACGGTGCTGCCGGTGACCCGCAAGACAACGGCAACATGGCGGTCAACTACAAGACCGAACCGTTGTGGCTGCGCTTCGGCATGGCGCCCGACTCGCCATTCGGCCGCGCCAATGGCCTGGGCTTTGGTGATGTACCCAACGCCCACATGGCCTACGCCAACGCCCTGGTCGGTGGCGACCCGCAAACCCCGGTGCTGTACGCCAAGCCTGGCCAACCGGTGCGCAACCATATCGTGATGCCCAGTGGTGGCAGCCGCGGCATGGTCTACCAGCTGGACGGGCACGTATGGCCACTGCACAACTACCAGGCCGAGAAGAGCGATGCGGACGGTTACCCGATTAGCCTGCCTGGTATCGGTTCGGTGCGCTTTGGCTACAACCCGATGGCCATGTTCATCGGCGCGCAGGAAAGCGTACTGCCAGCGGCGCACTTCAGCTTCATGTTGCCGAGTGCCGGCGGTGCCAACGCGGTGGCGGGTGACTACCTGTTCCGCGACTACGCCGCCTACGGCAACCTCTCGGGGCTGTGGGGGATCTTGCGGGTGACCAATGAAGCGCCGCCGGCAACGGCCCCGGCGCAGTGACGGAAGGGGAACGCGAGCATGAACAAAAAGACTCGCCCTGCTTACTTGGGGGTAGTGCTGGGGGTAGCGTTGATCGGGCTGGGCGTGGCGTACGAAAAGTTATGGTGCGACCCGCGCGAGCTGTTGCAGGAACGGGGCGGCTCGCAGGCCTTGCACCGGCTCAGCCGGGACGGCGTGAACGTGGAGTTCGAGGCCCGGCCATTGGCCGGCGGCGAACTGAAGGAGGGCGGCTTCGCCAACATCCGCTTCAAGCTCAGCGACCAGACCAGTGGCCAACCGCTGTCGGGCATGGCCCCGGGGGCGTGGATCGACCCGGCGCAGTCGGCCCCGGCCGGGGACCGCGAGCAGAGCTGCAAGGCGCGTGTCGCGCTGTTTCTCAAGAGCAGCATCGGGGCCCGGCCGCTGCTCGACCTGAACAGCTACTTCTTGCTGATGCTGAACAATGACGCCAGCCTGACAGTGATCGACCCGACGGTGTCGGTGGGGGGCGTGACCAGCACCATGGCCCGCATCGAGCTGCCAGGGCGGCCCATGGACTGGGCGGCCACCAGCGACGACAAGCAGGTTTTCGTGTCGATACCCGAGCTGGGCAAGGTCTCGGTGATCGATACCGAAACCTTCACCCGCGTGGCCGACCTGGACGCCGGCGACCAGCCGCTGCGCGTGGCCCTGCAGCCGGACCAGCATCGGCTGTGGGTTGGCAACAACAGCAGCGACCCGGGCAAAGGCGGGGTAACAGTGATCGACGTGCCGGGGCGCAGCGCCATGAAGCACTTCAACACCGGTACCGGGCACCACGAAATCGCCTTCAGCGCCGACTCGCGCTATGCCTATGTCAGCAATCGCGACAGCGGCACCCTGAGCGTCATCGACATCCCGGAAATGCGCCTGGCCAAGACCATCAAGGTAGGCCCGCACCCGCTGTCGGTCAGCTATTCGGCGCTGTCCCAGGCTGTGTACGTGGTCGATGGCGAGGAGGGCAGCGTACGGGTGTTCGATGCCCGCAGCCATCAGTTGCGCCACACGGTCCAGGCCGAACAGGGCCTGGGGCCGATGCGCTTCAGCCATGATGGCCGCTACGGCATCGTGCTCAATACCCTGGAGAACCAGGCCCTGGTCATCGACGCCAGTACCGACAAGCTGATCCACCGCATCCCGGTGGCGGCCGAACCGTACCAGCTGACGTTCACCAAAGGCTATGCCTATGTGCGTGGCCTGGCCTCGCCGAAAGTGAGCATGATCAATCTGGCCAGCCTGGGCGAGGGGCGTGCGCCCATCGTGCAAGGCTTCGAGGCTGGCCCCGCAGCGCCGCGCCAGGCCGGCGACCTGCCACTGGCCCAGGGGCTGTCGGTATCGCGTGATGACAATTCGGTGTTCGTGGTCAACCCGGTGGACAACACCACCTACTTCTATGCCGAAGGCATGAATGCCCCCATGTCCGGCTACAACAACCGCGGCCACCAGGCCCGCGCCGCCATCGTCGTTGACCGCAGCCTGCGCGAAGTGGCCCCCGGGGTGTATGGCTCGACGGTGAAGCTGCCCGCCGCCGGCAAGTTCGACGTTGCCTTCCTGCTCAACCAGCCGCAAATCATTCATTGCTTCAGTACCGAAGTGGCCGCAGGGAGCGATGCCAGCAAACGTAAAGGTGCGCGTGCCGAGTTCATTGGCCTCGACCAGCCGCTGCCGCAGCACAGCGACTTCACCGCGCGGGTACGGATTGTCGGTGACGACGGGCAGCCGCGCCTGGGCCTGAACGACTTGAGCCTGCGCTACTTCCTGGCGCCATCGTCGATGCCGCGCAACCTGCAGTTGCAAGAGGTGGGCGAGGGGGTCTACCAGGCGGCGCTGAACTTGCCTGAGGCCGGTGCCTGGTACCTGCATGTGCAGTCGCCCTCGTTGGGGCGCAAGTTTGCCGAAGAAAACTACACCAGCCTGCGCGTTCTGCCGGCTGCTGCAACCAACGCTTCCCAGACTGACGTGAGGAATGTGCGATGAACGCCAAGCCTGCTTGCACACTGTTGGCCCTGAGCCTGGCATTTGCCAGCCACCTGGCCATGGCCCACGCCGGTCACGAGCATGACGGCCATGCCGGGCAGCCCCCGGCGGCGCATCAGGAAAAGGCCAGTGTGCGTTTTGCCGATGTGTCGCTGTTGAACCAGGAAGGCATGCCGGTACGCCTTGAGAAAGACCTGGTGGGTGACCATCTGGTGGTCATGGGCTTCATTTACACCAGCTGCACCACGGTATGCCCGGTGGTGTCGTCGATTATGGGCAAGGTCCAGCAGCAGCTGGGCGGCCGGGTAGGCGAGGAGGTTCGCCTGGTGTCGATCAGTGTCGACCCTCAGCGTGACGACGCCAAGCGCCTGCAAAACTATGCCAAGGCATTCCAGAAAGGGCCGGGCTGGAGCTGGCTGACCGGTACCCCGTACGCCATCACCGAAACCCTGAAGGGGCTGGGCAGCTTCAACGCCGACCTCAGCCAGCACCCGCCGCTGATACTGGTGGGTGACGGGCGTAGCGGGCACTGGACGCGTTACTACGGCTTCACCGACCCGGGCGTATTGATCGATGAAATCAACCGCCTCAGTGCTCGCCGGGTACATGCCAAGAGCACCGCCATTGCCGACCATCACGAGGTGCAACCATGAGCACTGCAACCTCCCACCGCGCTGGCATGCGCGCATTCGACTGGCTGGTACTGGGTGGCTGCCTGTGGATCCTCACGTCGGTGGCGTTCGCCCACGAAGGCCATGCGCCGCAACCCCCCGAGCCGCAGCCAGCACCGCAGGCGATGGCCAGTGGTGGCGGTACACGCGACGCCAAGACCTGGTTCACCGACACCGTGCTGAAGGACCAGAATGGCCGCGAGCTGCGCTTTTACAGTGACGTGCTCAAGGACAAGGTGGTGATGCTCAACGTGATCTTCACCCATTGCACCGATGCCTGCCCGTTGATCACCCGCAAGCTGCGCGAGGTGCGCGAGGCCATGGGGCCAGCCCTGGCCGCCCAGGTGACCTTCGTGTCGATCAGCAGTGACCCGCTGAACGACACCCCCGAGGCGCTGAAGGCGTTCGCCGCCAAGCAAGGGGTGGATGGGCCGAACTGGTTGTTCCTGACCGGTGACAAGGCCAATGTCGACCTGGTGCTTGGCCGTATAGGGCAGTTCCTGCCGAGTCCCGAGCAGCATTCGACGCAGCTGATTGCCGGTGATGTTGCAGGTAAACGCTGGAGCAAGATTCGCCCGGATGCACCGCCAGCGGCGATTGCCCAGCGCATGCAGCTGTTGACCCAGCCGCTGGCCGGTCGGTGAGTATCATGGGCCGCCTGGGGAATTGGCCTCTGTGGCATCCGCTTTTGTGGGAGCGGCCTTGCGTCGCGGAAGGGCTGCGCAGCAGCCCCGGCAGTGGCAGCTCACGCGCAGAAAGAGGGGCGCGCTGCGCGCGCCTTTCGCGACACAAGGCCGCGCCCACAGGGCTTGCGATATGGCTCACATGCGTGCTTGGCATGGCATCTTCGACCTCAGCCTTGGCCCTGGGCCTGACCGACCACGAACAAGCCGGCAAACGCCTCTACCGCGAGGGCGTTTCCAGTAGCGACGCTCAATTGCAAGCCCGGGTCGGCGCCAGTGACATCACAGTCCCCGCCAGCGTGCTGCCCTGCGCCAGTTGCCATGGCAGCGACGGCCGTGGCCGTGCCGAAGGCGGTGTTCGCCCCCCCGGCCTCGACTGGCAACGCCTGGCACTCGGCCAGGGCCCGCGCGAGGCCAACGGCCGCCGCTACCCGGCCTACACCGACAGCAGCCTGGCGCGGGCCATCCAGCAGGGTATCGACCCGGCTGGCAATCGCCTCGACCCGGCCATGCCACGCTTCGAGTTGACCTTGGCCGACCAGCGCAACCTCACCGCCTATCTCAAACGCTTGGCCGAAGAACGTGACCCTGGTGTGGAAGAGGGCGTGCTGCGCCTTGGGACCCTGCTGCCCGCGAGCGGTCCGCTGGCTGAAGCCGGGCAGGTGGTACGCGCCGTGCTGGAAGACGGCGTGGGTCAACTCAACCAGCAAGGCGGCATTCACGGGCGGCGCCTGGAACTGGTCGTACTAGACCCAGGTTCCGACCCGGTCAGTGCCGAACGCGCCTTGCAACAGTTGCTCGAGCAAAAGCGGGTGTTCGCCCTGATCGCGCCATTGGCGCCCATGCTCGACCAGCGCCTGACGACCTTGCTGGCGCCACAGAACGTGCCGATGGTCGGCAGTACCCCGCGCAGCGGCGGCAGCGCACAGATCTTCGACCCGCTGCCCGGCTTGCCCGAGCAATTGCTGAGCCTGGCAGGCCATGCCCGTGTGGCGCTGGGCTTGGCGCCGGATGAGTTACGCGTGGTGTATGCCGGTAACGAACACGCCGCGTTGGCCGAGCAGGTGCGCGAGCGTTTACGACAGCAGGGCTGGGCGCCACCCGCTATCCAGGCGTTCGACGGCCAGGCGGTGGACGGGCAGGGCATCGTCTTCCTTGGCCGCGCCCAGGCCTTTGCCGAGTTGGCGGCGGCGTTGCAGGTGGCGGGCCGCGAGCCCTACCTGTTCGCCGCTTCCAGTCAGGTAGCCGGCGCTGTGGCGCGCTTGCCGGCGCAGTGGTCGCAGCGGCTGTTTCTGGCCTACCCCTACGTGCCAGAGGACTGGACCGAGCAAGGCCAGGCAACGCTCGCCGGGCTGCAGCAGCGCCAGGGCCTGGACCCGCGCCAGGTGTCGTTGCAGGTCAATACGCTGTGCGCGTTGCGCCTGCTGAGCGAAGCGCTGAAGCAGATTGGACGGGATGCCAGCCGCGAGCAACTGATCGCTGCGCTCGAAGGCTTGCACGATGTGCCCACCGGCCTGACCCCGGCACTGGGCTTTGGCCCTGGTCGCCGCCAGGGCATGGCAGGTGCCCATGTGGTGGCGGTGGCCCTGCCCGGGCCACGCTTTACTGCGGTCACCCCCTACCGGCCAGTGCCGGTCAGCCCTTGAGCGGAGGTTGTCATGCGGATCGTGTGGTTGTGCCTGTTGCTGGTGCTGACCAGGGTGAGCTGGGCCGATGTGCCAGCGGCGCGGGTCAATGGTGTCGAGATCGGGTTGATGCGCCTGGAGCGCTACTTCAGCGAGTACCTGGACGCCCAGGGTCGGGCGGTGACCAGCATCCGCAATCCAGGCCTGTATAAACGCCTGCGTGACCAGGCGCTGGACGAGCTGATCGACAAGGAACTGTTGTGGCAGGAAGCGCAACGCCAAGGCATAGCCATCAGCGATGAACACGTGTCGGCACAGATTGGCGAGGTGGAAGCGGCATTTGGCAGCCCGGCGGTATTCGAAAGGCGGCTGGCAGAGGCAGGCTTCGATAGGGCACAGTACACTGAATACACCCGGCATGAGATGGCGGCCCAGCAGGTGTACGCCCAGCTCAGCGCAGTCGACGCGCCGAGCCAGGGCGAAGTGGAGGCATTTTATGATGCCAACCAGGAGAGACTGCAAGGAGCGCAGAACCAAAGTGATAATCCATCGGTCATACGCGAACACGGCCTGGCCTTGGCCAGGGCAACGCTCATCGGTCAGCGGGAGGCGCAGGCGCGCCAATCCGTGCGCCAACGTTTGCGCGAGTCCGCTAAAGTGGAGATCGCCAACTGAGACCGTTGAGGGCGCTTGCCCCAATCCTGGGGAATTAAGGTTTGGCAATGTGCCATCATTTCCCCCGCTTGTGGGGAACCGGTTGGGTGTGCCTGTTCAGCGTCTGTCGGTTGCTGGCCGGCACCTTAGTAAAATCAGTGACTTACAGTGGTGCAACATGACTATTCACGCCTGGCACGAAGCCTGCTCAAGTCTCTACAAGGGCGTACTTCGCAGACCGGGGAACCGGGCAGTATTGGGGAGTCGACCTTGGTGAACAGAGTATTGGTAGTCGATGACGAACAGACTCTTGCGCAGAACCTGCAAGCGTACCTGCAGGCGCAAGGCCTGGAAGTTCATGTTGCCCACGACGGTGCCAGTGGTATCGAACAGGCTGAAAGCCTGGCACCGCAAGTAGTTGTGCTGGATTACCGCCTGCCCGACATGGAAGGTTTTCAGGTTCTGGAGGCTGTACGCAAGAACAGGCAATGCCACTTCGTGCTGATCACCGCCCACCCCACCGTCGAGGTGCGTGAGCGGGCCGCCGAACTCGGTGTGAGTCACGTCCTGTTCAAGCCGTTCCCACTGATGGAGCTGGCGCGTGCGATCTTCGACCTGCTGGGCATCGAGCGCCGGCGCAGGGCCACGGACAACCCGGCCGAAGGGTTCGTCGAACGACGCCAGAACAGGAACGAATCGTTCCCCCTGCAGTTGTACGATGGAAGCTGGGTGTTGGCCGACCGCCGCCGTAATGGCGCCAAGCCACCAGGGCCCGACGACGATCAACTGCTCACAGGGGAATAGCGGCGCCCGCACCCCTGGCCGAGCCAGCCTGCGACGCGCCCCTGAGCGGAGTCGCAGGCCATGCCAGAAGCACTCGATGCAACCCCGGAATCTGCAAAGCCTGCACCGGCCCTTTCGCGGGTGAACCTGCTCCCACAGGATTGCACTGAACCTGTAGGAGCGGGTTCACCCGCAAAAGGGCCGGCTCCGGTAAACCCGTGCCAGACCTACCCCCGCGAACTGCTGGCCCAGGCCCGTCTGCAAGCCACCGACGAGCGCCTGCTCGACTGCCTGGAACGCCTGGCCTGCGACACCCCCGACACCTTCACCCAGCGCCTGGGCCTGACCCTGCATTACCCGGTACTCGACAGCCACAGCCTGCTGGCCAGCACCCCACGCTTCGACAAGCTGGCCTTGGCCCAGTGCCTCAAGCGCGAATGTGTGCTGATCGAGCAAGGCGGCCAACTGCTGGGCGTGTTCGCCGACCCCTTCGACCACGCCCGCCTGGCCTGGATCGACGACGTACTGCAAGGCGCGCCGCTTTACCTGGCCCACGCCGCCGACCTGGCCACCTTCCTGGCCCGTCATGAAGAAAGCTTCCACGCAGTCGATGCCCTTGACCACGACGCCGACGCCAGCAGCGAAAGCGACCCGCTGCAACGCCTGTCGCTGGCCAGTATCAGCGAAGACCAGAGCCGCGTGGTCAAGCTGGTCAACTCCACCCTGTACGACGCCCTCAAGCTGCACGCCAGCGACATCCACCTGGGCATGACCGGCCAGGGCCTGACCATCAAGTACCGCATCGACGGCGTGCTCAACGGTGCCGGCAAGGCCAGTGGCAGCGCCTTCGCCGATCAGGTGATCTCGCGCATCAAGGTCATGGCCGAGCTGGACATCGGCGAAAAACGCGTGCCCCAGGACGGCCGCTTCAAGGTGGCCGTGGGCGACCGGCAAATCGACTTCCGGGTGTCGATCATGCCTAGCATCTTCGGTGAAGATGCCGTGCTGCGGGTGCTCGACAAGCAGGACTTGTCCGACCGGGTCAGCGGCGTGCAACTGCAAGCCTTGGGCTTTGCCGACGAAACCTTGCGCGCCCTGCGCCGGTTGGCGGCAGAACCCTACGGCATGATCCTGGTCACCGGCCCTACAGGCAGCGGCAAGACCACCACCCTGTACGCCATGATCAGCGAGATCAACCATGGTGTGGACAAGATCATCACCATCGAGGACCCGGTCGAGTATCAATTGCCCGGCGTGCTGCAGATCCCGGTCAACGAGAAGAAGGGCCTGACCTTCGCCCGCGGCCTGCGCTCGATTCTGCGTCACGACCCGGACAAGATCCTGGTCGGCGAAATCCGTGACCCCGACACGGCCCAGATTGCCGTGCAATCGGCGCTCACCGGCCACCTGGTGTTCACCACCATCCACGCCAACAACGTGTTCGACGTGATTGGCCGCTTCAGCCAGATGCAGGTCGACCCCTACAGCTTCGTTTCTGCGCTCAATGCGGTGCTGGCCCAGCGCCTGATTCGCCTGGCCTGCCCGCACTGCGCCACGCCCTGCGAACACGATGACGACACCCTGTATGGCTCAGGCCTGACCCGCGAGGGGGTGGCCGGCTGGACGTTCGTCCGCGTCAAGGGCTGCGGCCACTGCCGTGGCAGTGGTTACCGCGGCCGCAGTGCCATTGCCGAACTGCTGCACCTGGATGACGACCTGCGGCAAATGATCGTGGAGCGCCGCCCGCTGGCGCAGATCAAGACGCTTGCCTGCCAGCGCGGCCTGCGCCTGCTGCGAGCCTCGGCCTTGGACCTGGTCCGCGATGGCCGTACCACCCTTGAGGAGATCAACCGTGTCACATTCATCTGATCGTTACTGCGCCGTATTGGGCGCCGAGGGTGTCGGCCTGGGTCGCTGGCACAACAATCACCACCAATGGCTGGGCAGCCGCGCGTTCAGCAGCGACGCCACCCAACCGACCTGGGATGCTGCCGTCGACGGGCTGGCCGCACTGCTGGCCGAGCATGCGGTACGTGGCGCCCAGTTGCGGGTGTTGCTGTCGGCCCGCTACAGCCGCTTCTGCCTGGTGCCCTGGAGTGACGCCATCGGCCACCCTCGCGAGCTGGACGCCTATGCCCGCGCTTGCTTCGAAAACCTCTACGGGCAGCCGTTGGACGACTGGCGCATCGTGCTGTCACCGGAGCCTGCCGGTGCCGCCCGCATCGCCACGGCGCTGCCCGAAGCCTTGCTGCAGCGGCTGCAGGCACTGGGCCGGGAAAGCCGCCTGAGCCTGCGCTCGGTGCAGCCATACCTGATGGCTGCCTACAACCGTTGCTGGTCACAGCTGGAGCAGGGTGACTTCCTGTTCGTGCTGGCCGAGCCACGCCGCAGTGTATTGCTGCTGGCCGCCGGCGGTGCCTGGCAGCAAGTGCTGGCGCAAGGTTGCGCTGACAGCGACCAGGCCCTGCAAGCACTGATCGAGCGTACCTGTGAGCTGTACGGCGAGCACCTGCCGCGGGTGTACCTGCATGCCCCGGGCCGCTGCGACGTGCCGCAACTGGCGGCCGTGCAATTGTGCCAGCCGGCCAGCGAAGCCGACCCGCTGTGCGCCATGTGGCGGGCGGTGGCCTGACATGCGCCGCCTCGACCTGGAATTCCAGCCACGGCGCAGCGGACCGCTGGTTTGGTCGCTGCTCGTCCTTGCCAGCGCCATGGTCGCCGGCCTGGTGCTGCTGCAGCAACGCTTGCAGACCGAGCAAGTGGCACTGGAAGCCAGCGTCCATAGCCTGGAACTGCAACTGGGCCGCCGCCCGGCCATCGCACAACCCAAGAACAGCGCTGCCAGCCGGGAGCAGGCTGAGCGCTTGGCACAAATGCGCAGTGTGTCGCAGCAACTGCAACGTCCTTGGCAGCAACTGTTCGCCATGCTTGAAGCCATGCCGCAGGACGACGTCGCGCTGCTCGGCCTGACGCCGGATGCGCGCAAGGGCCAGGTGCGCATTGCCGCCGAGGCGCGCAACCTCGAAGCGATGCTGCAGTACCACCAGCGGCTGGAAGCCAGCGACGAGCTCAGCGACGTGTCGCTGCTCAACCACGAAGTGCTCGCTGCGCGGCCCGAGCACCCGGTGCGCTTCACCCTCACCGCCACCTGGGAGATCGGCCATGCGCGCCCTTGAATCGTTCAGCCGCCTGATCCTCCAGGAGCGCCTGCGCGTTGTCGGCCCGGTAGGCCTGGCTGCCGTAGCCGTGGGCCTGCTCGCCATTGGCGTGGGGTGTGCCGGTGTGCTGCCGCAATGGCAAAGCGTACGCGAACTGCGCGCCAGCGAAGCGCAGGCCAGCGAACAGGTAGGGCGTGTCAAGCGGGGTGAGCTGAAGATTGCGGTCCAGCCCGAGCAGCAGGCCCTTGACAGCCTGCGCCAGCAACTGCCCGGTCAGCCCCAGGCCAGCGAGTTGATCGAGCGTCTGTACCGCCTGGCCAGCGCCGAGCGCATCAGCTTGGCCCGCGGTGAATACGCGCTGGGCATCGACCCCAAGACCCAGCTGGCCCGCTACCAGATCGTGTTGCCAGTGCGCGGCAGCTACCCGCAGATTCGCGGCTTTATCAAGGGCCTGCTCAAGCAACTGCCGACGCTGGTGCTGGAAGACCTTGAGCTGCAACGCAAACGCATCGGCGACAGCGAGCTCAATGCCCGCCTGCGCATGACCCTTTACCTGTCGAGGTCATGATGAACACACAACGTGCAGTCATCTGGGCCGGCTTCCTTGGCGTGAGCGCGGCGCTGGCCTGGGCACCGGACCATTGGTTTGGCCAGGACGATGGCGTCGCGGCCTTCGCGGGTAAACCCGCGCCTGCAACAGAAAGCGCTGCGTCCATGGTCGGCGCGGGCTTACCCGCGAAAGGGCCGGAACAGGCCGCCCGCGACCTGTTCCCAACCCAGCAATGGACGCCACCCAAAACCCTGGCCACGGTCACCGAACAACCGGTTATGACCGCACCTGTCGTCGCCGCGGCCCCGACGGCCCCGGAGCTGCCTTTCCAGTTCATCGGCCGCATGGGTGACCGCGACGACCTGCAGGTCTTCCTGCAGAGCGGCGAAAAACTCTACGTCGTGCGCCAAGGCGACGTGATCGAAGACACCTATCGCCTCGATCGGGTATCGGCCAGCGAGCTGAACCTGGTCTACCTGCCTTTGCACCAGTCGCAGACCTTGTCTGTCGGGAGCGCACCATGAAGTCGTCAAAGCTGTGCAAGCCTGCTCCGTTTCTGCTCGTGGCGCTGTGCGTGGCCATTGCCGGTTGCGGCTCCAGTGCAGTTCGCCAGGACAGCGACCAGTTGATGAAAGAGGGCCAGTACGAGGCCGGCATCGCCCGCCTGGAAGAGGCCCTGCGCGACGACCCGCGTGACACAGAGCTGAATATCGCCCTGGCCCACAGCCGCCAGGCGGCAGTCGAGGCCCTGATTAGCCAGGCCGACAGCGACCGCGTCCGCCACGACTTCGCCAATGCCCGCATGGGCTATGGCCGGGTGCTCACCCTGGAACCGAACAACCGCCGCGCCCAGGATGGCATTCGCCAGTTGGAGCTGATCCGCACCCTGGACGAACGCGTAGCGCTTGGCCAGGCGGCGCTGCGCCAGGGCGACCTGTTCGGTGCCGAACGTTACATGCGCGAAGTCTTGCGTCTGGACCCGCAGAACCAGAAGGGCATAACCCTGCGCAGCGACATCGAAAACGTGCAGGCACGCACCGCGCAGCCGTACCCGCAATTGCGCAGCAAGCTCGAGCGGCCGGTCACCCTGGAGTTTCGCGATGCCAACCTGAAGACCATCTTCGAAGTGCTGTCGCAGGTGGCCGGCATCAACTTCATCTTCGACAAGGACCTGCGCCCGGACATGAAAGCCACCATCTTCGTGCGCGAGGTGCGCATCGAGGACGCGATAGCGCTGCTGCTGGAACAAAACCAGCTGCGCCAGAAGATCGTCAACGACAACACCGTCATGGTCTACCCCGATTCGCCGCAGAAGACCAAGGACTACCAGGAACTGGTCATGCGTACGTTCTACCTGACCAGCATCGACGCCAATACCGCGTTGAACATGGTCAAGACCATGCTCAAGACCCGCGACGTGTTCGTTGACGAGCGCCTCAACACCCTGACCATGCGCGACACGTCGGACGCGGTGCGCATGGCCGAGAAGCTGCTGCAGTCGCAGGACCAGTCCAACCCCGAGGTGGTGCTGGAAGTGGAGGTGATGGAGGTGGCGACCTCGCGCATCCTCGACCTTGGCTTGCAATGGCCGAACACCTTCGGCGTGCTGAGCGACGATGGCAACCCGGTCAGCGTGCTCGACCAGCTCAAGGGCATCAATTCCAGCCGCATCAGCATTGCGCCGGCGCCGCAGGCCAAGATCAACGCCCAGGACAAAGACATCAACACCCTGGCCAGCCCGGTGATCCGCGTCAGCAACCGCGAGCAAGCGCGCATCCACATCGGCCAGCGGGTACCGATCATCAGCGCCACCTCGGTGCCGTCGACCCAAGGGCCGGTCATAACCGAGAGCGTCACCTACCTGGACGTCGGCCTGAAGCTTGAAGTGCAGCCCACCGTGCACCTGAACAACGAAGTGGCGATCAAGGTGGCGCTCGAGGTCAGCAACGCCACCCCGCTGGAGGCCACCCGCCAGGGCACCATCCCGGTCCAGGTCGACACCCGCAACGCGCAGACCAGCCTGCGCCTGCATGACGGCGAAACCCAGGTGCTGGCCGGCCTGGTGCGCAACGACCACAACGCCAGTGGCAACAAGATTCCCGGCCTTGGCGATATCCCAGGGCTGGGCCGGCTGTTCGGCAGCAACAAGGACGACATGAGCAAGAGTGAGCTGGTGCTGGCGATCACCCCGCGCATCGTACGTAACCTGCCGTACCAGAGCCCGTCGGACATGGAGTTTTCCACGGGCACCGAGTCGGCCATGCAGGTGCGCCAGATGGCGCCACTGCCGCCGATGGACGTACCCGGTAATGCGCCGACCACCGATGAACCGGTCGTGGACAGCCAGATGGCGGTCGCCCCGGTCAACGGGAGCCCACGGCCATGAACGCGCGGCGTCGCATGCACGGCTTCAGCCTGATCGAGGTGGTGCTGACCCTGGCACTGCTCGGGTTGCTCGCCAGCATGGCCGCGCCGCTGACCGAAACGGTGGTACGCCGCGGCAAGGAGCAGCAACTGCGCGAGGCGCTGTACCAGATTCGCGACGCCATCGATGCCTACAAGCGGGCCTTCGACGCCGGCTACATCGAGAAGCGTGTGGACAGCAGTGGCTACCCGCCGAACCTGCAGGTGCTGGTAGAGGGCGTGCGCGATGTGCGCAGTGCCAAGGGCGCCAAGTTCTACTTCCTGCGGCGCATCCCGCACGACCCGCTGGTGGCGGCAAAGGATGAAGACGAAGGCGGCTGGGGCCTGCGTGCCTACGACAGCAGCCCCGACAACCCGCGCGACGGCGAAGACGTGTTCGACGTGTATTCCAGGGCCCGCGGCAAAGGCCTGAACAATATCCCTTACGGGCAATGGTGACAGCCATGAAACGCAGCAAAGGCTTCACCCTGATCGAACTGCTGGTGGTGATGGCGATCATCGCCACGCTGATGACCATCGCCATGCCGCGCTACTTCAACAGCCTGGAAAGCTCGCGCGAGGCCACCCTGCGTCAGAGCCTGGCAGTGCTACGCGAGGCGCTGGACCACTACTACGGTGATACCGGCCACTACCCCGATTCGCTGGAACAACTGGTGGAGCAACGTTACCTGCGCAACACACCGGTCGACCCGATCACCGAGCGCAGCGATGCCTGGCAGTTGGTGCCGCCGCCCGAGGGCGTGGCGGGCGGCGTGGCCGATATCAAGAGCGGTGCCACAGGGAGGGCGCGTGATGGCAGCCTCTTCGCTGAATGGTAAGGCCAACGGCGGCTTCACCTACCTGGGTGTGCTGCTGCTGATTGCGGTCAGCAGCGTGGCCCTGGCGGCCACCGGCACGATCTGGGCGAGCGCCGCCCAGCGCGACCGCGAACGCCAGTTGCTGTGGGTCGGCAGCCAGTACGCCCAGGCCCTGCGCAGCTACTACCGCGCATCCCCCGGGCTGGCCCAGTACCCGCAAGACCTGGCCGACCTGCTGCAGGACAACCGTTTCCCGCAGGCCAAACGGCACATCCGCAGGCTTTACCCTGACCCGATCAGCAACAGCGACGAATGGGGCCTGCTGCGCTCGATCGACGGCCGTATCACCGGGGTGTACAGCCGCTCGGACGCCACCCCTTTCAAGCGCAGTGGCTTCAGCGCCGAATGGAGCGGGTTCGAGGGGATGGAGCACTACAGCGACTGGCAGTTCGTCGCCGAGCAGGCCTTTACCGAAAGTGCACGCGGTGTGCAGACGAATGCGGGCCCGGGAGACACGCCATGAAGCGCCTGACTGCGCTGTGCCTGAGCCTGCTGCTGATGGCTGGGGTGACTACCTGCGCCAAGGCGGGTGCTGAAGACGAGATGCAGGGTTTTATCGTCGACAACACCATCTCGCACATTGGCCACGACTTTTACTACTACTTCGCCGACCGCCTGCGTGCCACCAGCCGTCTGGACTTCAACCTGGTGGTACGCGAACGCCCCGATGCCCGCTGGGGCAGCCTGGTGACGGTGGAGTTCGAGCGTGAAGTGGTGTACCGCCGCTTCCTGCCACCCAATACCACCGAGCTCAAAGACGAGGCCGTCGCCGCTGCCGACCTGGTCAAGCAGCAGATCATTCAACGCAAGCTGCAACGCCTGCTACAGGACACCACCGACTTGGAGAGGGACGAGCTATGAACCACCGCATTCCACGTTGCATTGCCGCCTGCCTGCTGGCCAGCGCCTGTGCTGCCCAGGCCACCGAGCTGGTGTACACCCCGGTCAACCCGGCCTTTGGCGGCAACCCGTTGAACGGCACATGGCTGCTGAACAACGCCCAGGCGCAGAACGACTACGACGACCCGGACCTCAAGGACCGTGCCTCGGCCTTTACCGGCACCACAGCCCTTGAGCGCTTCAGCAACCAGCTGGAGTCGCGGATGTTGTCGCAGTTGCTGGACAACATCAGCAACGGCAACACCGGCAGCATGGCGACCGATGCGTTTCTCATCGACGTCATCGACGATTCCGGGGCCTTGAGCATCAAGGTCACCGATCGTGCCACAGGAGAAATTTCGATCATTGAGGTCAGCGGCCTGAACCCCTGAGAGGGAAGGGCTTTTATGTTGGGGAGAGAACACCATGAAACGTCTGCTGAGCGCGCTGCTGATCCTCACCGCCCTGGGCCTGCAAAGTGGTTGCAGCCTGCGCGAACCCATGTCGGCCGAACAGGACTCGGAAACCCCGACCCTGACCCCTCGGGCCTCGACCTATTACGACCTGATCAACATGCCACGGCCCAAAGGCCGGCTGATGGCCGTGGTGTACGGCTTCCGCGACCAGACCGGGCAGTACAAGCCGACCCCGGCCAGCTCGTTCTCCACCAGCGTCACCCAAGGCGCGGCCAGCATGTTGATGGACGCCCTGAGTGCCAGCGGCTGGTTCGTGGTGCTGGAGCGTGAAGGGCTGCAGAACCTGCTGACCGAGCGCAAGATCATCCGCGCATCGCAGAAAAAGCCTGATGTGGCGGAAAACATCATGGGCGAGCTGCCACCGTTGCAGGCCGCCAACCTGATGCTCGAAGGCGGCATCATCGCCTACGACACCAACGTGCGCAGCGGCGGCGAAGGCGCCCGCTACCTGGGCATCGACATCTCCCGCGAATACCGCGTCGACCAGGTCACCGTCAACCTACGCGCCGTGGACGTGCGCACCGGGCAGGTGCTGGCCAACGTGATGACCAGCAAGACCATCTACTCGGTAGGGCGCAGTGCCGGCGTGTTCAAGTTCATCGAGTTCAAGAAGCTGCTGGAAGCCGAGGTGGGGTATACCACCAATGAACCGGCGCAGCTGTGCGTGCTGTCGGCCATCGAAGCGGCGGTGGGGCACTTGCTGGCGCAGGGGATCGAGCGGCGGTTGTGGCAGGTGGCGGGGGATCCAGCTGATGGCAAGGCCACGGTGGACAAGTTCTTGAGCCAGAATCTGCAGCCTTGAAGCAGATTCAACGGCACCTGCGCGGTCGATGTGTGGACCTTGTGTCGCGATAATGCAGCCATCCACCGTTGTTCGCCGTTCGTTCCGGCGTGGATTACGAAGATGCGCTGGTGCACCTGTCCACGCTGCTGAAAGGGGCGTTTGCGACCAACCTCAAGGCGCTGGAACTGGCCAAGGGCACCTGCCGTGATCTGTTGTTGAGCAATGACCATGGGTTGGATTCGGCCAAGGCGGTGGTGGAGGCGTTGCTGGATGGGGTTGAGAGGCAGCCGTTGGCCGGGCGCGGGAATGCGGTGCAGGACTGAGGGCGGGGCGTCCAGGTGCTTGGCGATCGGGATTGGGCGCCTGTAAGATCGAACGCCGCCCGCGCGGCAAGCCCGCACACACTTGTTTCGGTCCGGCCACTTCTGTGTGGTTATCTTTATCCGCCTCGTTTGTCCGATCCGATATCGAGGGTTGCTCCGCTGATTGTCAGGTGAGGGCGCATTGGCAAAAGATTAATTGGCCCGAAACCAATGTGTGGAACAAGCCCCGAAGATCCGCTGCGCGCTCATTCATCTTTGGCGTAAGGTCCCGAGCAGGTGGATGAAACCCTGCATCCACACGCAAGCTCTGCCGGCTCGAACACCAACGCAATACCGTTGCACAGCACACCACGATCACCGCCAGATACCAGTGCAAATGTCCCACCATGAAGCGGGCAGGGCGCATGATCACCAAGGATGCATTGCGGCCGCCCGTTGACAACCATCCCGCGTCCTTCCCCCATCCGGCCTCCGCCACTGTGAGGGTCGCCTTTGCGAATTGCGCCTTTTCTGGACATCGCTCAATCCTCTGCACTGTTCTGCACGACGGCTTCGTAAAGCCCAGCCGGTACGGCATCGGGATCATACTTGCAGGCCGCAGCCAGGAAACGCATCAGTAACTCATCCGGCTCGAAGCGCATGCCTGGCGGGCAGGTCAGCTGAGCGTAGGGCGTCTTCATCAGTGGGTGGTCGATGGAAGGGTTTGGCAGGCCCATCGAGCGCCGCAGGTTGAGAATGGCGAGGATTTCGGCAGGGTAAACGGCTTCAAAGGGCGAGCCGAATTCGAAGTTGCCGGAGTCGAGTTCGCGGGAAGTCAGGGCGATGCGTTCAACGTGGGTATCGCAGGCGGTGACCAGCATCGGCATCAGCTTGTCGGGGTCGGGCTCGCGCCAGTGAGCGACCAGCTGGCCCCAGGCAGGGTCGCGGGGCAGGGCGTGTTTGTCGAGGTCTAGCGGTTTGTCTAGCCAGTCGCCGATGATGGTCAGGCCAAAGGCGGCGTAACGTAGGGTGGTGCCGATGGGCAACGCGTGGCCATCGCGGATGCCGTATCCGTTTTGAATACCCGCAAGCACAGCTTGGTGAAAGGGCTCAATCAGCGCGAATTGGCCGATCGCGAGTGTGCATAACATGAGGTGAGCGATTCCGTCCAGGTCGCCGACAGCGTGATCTTCAGTACCCTCAAGTCGTTGGACTTGGATCGCTTCAGCGACCAACATTTTTGTGATGCCGTGAACAAAAACCGGCGAAGCCGGCCCGAATGGATGCTGCGGTGCAATCTGTAGCCCTTTTCCAATATTATTCATGCCTGCTTTGAATACTTGGTTGCAAGCGAGGCTAATGGTTTTCCCAGTGGCGAGGTAGGAAGCCAATAGGTCTATCCTTACGAAAAGATCTTGTTTGGCCCAGTCATTTATTGTTTTAAGACTGATTTTAAGTTTGTCTTTTAGCTGTTTGCTCATATCAATTCCAGAGATTCAATTGTATTCCGTTTCGGGCTCCGGTAACGCTGCTTAAATGGCCTGTCGAGTCAAAAAAAACTTGAGCATGCAGGTATGAAATCTTTCGTGAATCCAAGTTGTCCTCTATCGCATGGTGCTTCGTAAGAATGGTCGGGTCAGCTTGGATCAGGCTTTCTCCCCAACCCTGCCTTTTCTTGCGAATCAAGTCCTGTATGCGCTCCAGGTTGGCTCTTCCTCCTGCTTTTTGAGTACTGGTAAAACCTGGCGTCTTCGTCTTGCCCAACGTAGCTTTCACTTCTATCACCAACAACGTTCCCGCCTCGAACTTCAGCTCGTTCAGCGGCGCCGTGCCTTTCAGCCCATCAATGTGATGGCGCATTTCCTGCGTCGTCGGATTTCGTACCGTCATCGAAGGCGGAGGCGGTACGTACACCAGCATGTCGATGCCTTGGTCGCTCTTGTTCTTCAAGCCGAACTGGCTGGGCCGGGAGGGGTGGGTACTCATGCCGAGGATGTTTTCGGGCTTGACCTTCCAGTGACTGACCAGGGCCGCTGCCAGGGCTTCTTCGCCGGCATCGGCGACGACGCGGGTCAGGCTACCGCCCATACGCACTGGGCCGACGCTGTGCTGGATCAGTGCCACCAGCCGGTCACGCAGGGTGGTGGCCATGAAGGCGTAGTCGGCCTTGCCGCCGACCACGTCGAGTGCGACCTGGCTGGCATTGCGGTCTACCGAGTGCAGTTCGCGGGCAGTGACCGATAGCTCACCTTCGCGGGTGCGGCGCTGGATGCGGGTTTCCAGTACGGTGACTTCGCCAGCGCTGCGGTTGCCCAGGCGACGGACGTCTTCTTGCGACAGTGCGGCGTTGTCCAGGCGCACGGTAGTGATACTGCCGGGCCGCAGCTTGTGCATCAGCCAGCGGGCGCCGCCCATGGCGGCCGGCAGCAGCAAGGCCAGGTTGATGGCCATGAACACTTGCTTGCCACGTGCCTCGGCGGTGTCCGGGTTGGCCAGGCGCGCCAGGTCGGTGAAGAACTGCTCGCCGATACTCAGGCCTTCGCCGGTGATCATGCGGCTGCTGCCATCGATCATGGCGTCTGCTGCCAGGGCGGCTTCCAGCGCGACGAAAGCATAGCGGCCGCGGGTGAGGGCACCCTTGACACCCCGCACCACAGGGATGACTGCCAGAAGCCCGAGGGCGAATTCGCCCGCACCGATAACGCCTTGCCACAGGCGTGCGCGGCCCTTGGCTTCGGCATAGTGGCGGGCCAGCTGTTCGCAGGCCAGGTTGATTGGGAACAGGCCGCTGGGTGTGTGCCAGGTGTAGGGTGGACTGATGCGCTGGGTGCCGTGCTCGTCGATGTATTCTTCCCGTTGCGCTTCGCGCCACTCTACGTGGGTGAAGGTGGCGAAGTAGATCTTGTGGTCGGTGAACAGGAAATTGCTGTGCAGGGTGAAGCCGAAGCCTTGCTGGTCGCGCTTGCCCATGTGGTCGAGTACTGGTGGGGCCAGTTCGTCCAGGCGGATCTCATCGTCGATGCATACCAATTGCAGCTTTTCGCGAGCGGCAAAGGCGTAAAAATCTGCCAGCCAGGCATTGCCCAGCGTATCGCCAGCGTGTTCCAGCACTTGCTGGAGGAAGGTGTCGCGGTGATTGCGTGCTGGGTCGCGGATCCAGGGGTTGTTGCGAAACCAAGCGGGGCCAACGCCGTTCTGCGACGGAATGCCCAGTACCTGGTCGCAGCCATCACCACCGTCGAGCGAAAACATTGCACCGGGAAGAGAGCACGGCACGCAAATGTCTGGAGGAATGGGTAGCGCTCCGTTGAGTGCGGCATGACTCAAGGCTTGTAAAGCAGATGATTCAAACATGCGGGCTCGGCTCCTTGAGTGCCTGTTGATGAGCTGCAAGTTGACTTGCCAACGCGTGGCATCGCTCGCTGGGCGAGTCGGTGGCCTCCAGCGACTTCACCCAGGGAGTGAACAAAGGGTTGAGGAAGAAGTAACGACCGAATGCTATGGCCAGGAGGACATGCAGCAGCACTCGGTTGCGGGACAATTGGGGCAGCTTGTGCAGGTCGTCGGAGGGCTGCGGTAGCCGTTTGCCGTAATAGCGATAGGCGCGGATTTCGTTTCCGTTAAGCTCCACGTGGTTGATGACGGGCAGCGCATAGCGGCTGCAGGCATCCGACTCATAGCGGCAATAGCACGCATGATATGCGTCTTCAGGTACGCCACGCAGGGCCATCAGTTGTTCCAGCGATCGCCACCGGCGGTCTTGGTCGCGGTCGTCGTCGGTCCAGCGCAACATCCCCAGTGTGATGTCGTGCATGGGGGTAAGCTGACGCTCCCACCGTGAACGATGATTTGCCGCCTGCATGGTCAGCAGGTCAAGTTGCTCATTCTGGGTGAGGCCAGGTGCTTGTCTGATTGACCACACCGATTCGCACGCGGGATCGGCCCACCACCCCAGGCCTAACAATAAATGGCTGAGCACGAGCAAGCTGTACTCCTTGCCGCAGGTGTAACCGTTTTTGCTGACGAGCGCCCCCGCTTTGGCTACGAAGGGAGGAACATCCTCGCCGCGGGTATGAAAGCGCGGAAGCGAACCATTCAACGTCTCTAGCAGGAAGTCAGACAGCCTGCGGTTGGTTGACCACAGTACCGCCCCTTGTAGTGCATCCAGATCCAGACTTTGCAGAATCATCCCGACACCTCATGGCGCAGTGGCAGCCAAGCCAGGCAGCCCTCCCGTTCGCTGCCATGTTCTGCTTGCTCAAACAGCGGCTGTGCGCCGAGCGCAAGCCCGGTGCGCGCATCGTGGAAGTAGAGCCTGCGTACCCGTCCGTTGTCGAACAGCCGGCCCAGGATGTCTGGGCGGTAGGTCAGTGAGGCGACGTACAGGCTTAATGATTGGGGGTCACCAAGCCTCAAAAAATAACGACGTCGTCCTGCCTGAGCTTTGCCAAAGCGGCGCAGGTGCCGTGCGAGCGCTTCAAGGGGCAAGGCGGCCTCGATCACGGTACCGGTGAAACGCCCCTTCAGTGCGCCTAGCCACGCGTCCACTTCGCTGCCCGCGATCAGTTGGAAGAGTATTGGGGCATGCCTCTCCAACCCGGCGTCATATTCCAGATACCAAAGGCTGTGGTGTTGGCTGGCATGAAACTCCAGCCTACCCAGCAGGTCCGGATTGGCCGACGCTTCGGCAAGCACGAACAGGCTTGCGTTCACGGTCCCCGTGCACAGGCTTCCCTCAGTTAGTTGGCGGTGCAGGCTCATGCGTCATCCTCACCGGCAAAAGGGCACTCTTCGATCAGCGGCGAGCCCTCGCGGACAGCGGCTTCGATGGCATCGAGTTGGGCCTGTACCGGTGTCTGGTAGGTGACGTTGCCTTTGAAGCGGATGTTGGACGCTTCGATGGTGATACCGTCGGCATCGAAAATGATCTTGCCGCTCGGACCACGGATGTGGATCCGTTCCGTACCCTGAAGCATGTACGCCCGGGTCAACAGGCGTTGCGCCGTGCGGGCCTCAATGGCACGCGTGCCTTCGATGACAAGAGACTGGTCGCCGCCGATGTTCAGGCTGTGGTCGGCGGTGATCTTGGTGCGGCTTGAGTTACCGACCGTGTGGATGTCGTTGCGGTCGATCCTGGTGAAACGGTCCTGGTGAACATGATCGCGGCGGTCCCGGCCTGTTTCGATTGATTCGTCACGCGCAATGCTGGTGGTGTGGTCCCGGCCTGTTGCAGTGGTGCGGTCGTTACCGACATTGAGGGTCTGGTCGTGCTTGACCTTGGTGTTCATATCCCTTTCTGCATGCATGAACACTTCTTGGCGACCCAGTTCATCTTCGAATCGCAATTCGTTGAAGCCATTGCCCTTGTGGGTCTGGCTCTTGATGGTCATGCGGGTCTTGTGTTCCGGCAGGTCATAGGGTGGCAGTTGATCCCCGCAGTAGGTGCGTCCGGTGATCATTGGTTGGTCGGGGTCGGCGTTGACGTATTGGATGATCACATCCTGGCCGATGCGCGGGATGGCCATCGAGCCCCAGCTGCCCCCGGCCCAGCCTTGCGACACGCGTACCCAGCAGGAGCTGAACTCATTGTTGTTGCTTTCCCGATCCCATGGGAAGCTGACCTTGACCCGCCCCCATTCGTCGCAATAGATCTCTTCGCCGGTTGGACCGACAACGGTAGCCATCTGTGGGCCATCGATACGAGGCCTGTCCAGCGGTGCGGGTCGCCATTCGATTCGGCCGGGCACCAGCACGGCTTCCTGTGTGTAGCGTGTACTCTGATCGGCACCGCTTGCTTCTTCCTGCAGACTGGTGAATTGGCTGCCTTCATGGTGCACACGCATCACGCGCCAGTGTGCGTTGAGATCTTTGCGGGGATGTTCGACAAGGGTGAAACTCAGGCCTGGCTGCAGCCGTACATCGTCGCCTTCAACCTCCGCAATGCAGGCATCATGACGCAGGGCGGTGAGACGGTTGGCTGTGAAGGGCACGCCAACCGCATCACGCTTGTAACGGCCGGGGTAGTCGAAACGCTCATAGTTCCGGGACTGATGGGTGATACGACTGTCGGATGCTCGGTGTTCCTGCCGATACTGTGGGTTAGTAAAGGTGTAGTCACGTTGCACCTGCCGCGAAGTACGAACCTGTTCGCTGTAATGCAGGCGCTTCAGGCAAGGCCTGGCCTGATCGCCACCGCCCATGGCCCGGTACAGTACCTGGTCGGGACCGACCTCGTCCTGTTCGAAAAAGCCTTCATTGTCTTCATCGGCAGTTGTTGCCCATCGGCTGATCTGTCCCAGCGTCAGTAGCCGGTCGGTGATGACCAGTTGATGGTGTTTCGGCGTGTGCTCGAAGCAATAGACGAAACCCTCTTCGCCCGCCAGGCGGGCGATGAAATGGAGGTCGGTTTCACCGGCCTGCACACAGAACTCGCGTACCTGGTGCTCACCGATGCTCCTGATTTCATAACGGCTGATGCCTTGACGCTGCAGCATCAGTTCAAGGATTTGCGGTACGGTTTTTTGCTGGAAGATGCGCCAGTTTGAACGCAACTCGGCCCGGGCCAGCGTCGGCTCGACCAAGGCGTGGTAACGAGTGCGGTAAAAGCCGGTTTCGCCCTGGCTGAACGTGCTGATCAGACCGTGCACGAAGCGCAGTGGGCGCTGCCCTTTCCAAATAGTGAACAGCGCCGGTTTATCGAGCAAATTACCGAAGTCGGCGTCATCCTCGTGACTGATCAATTCCAGCCTCAGCTGGAAGGGTGCGCTGATGGCTTCGTCAAGTTCGAATGAAACTACCTCGAATTCATGATCACCGGCCAAGGGCTGGAAGCTGAAGCGCAGATCGGATTGTCGGTACATGGCATGTCCTTGATGCGCGGGGCACAGCCCTGTGGGCGCTGCAACGTGGAGTAGCGTTCAGGGTGAGGGTGTACTGGAAGGGTACGAGCGCCGTGGAGGGATGGAAATAAACGGGGTGTTGATGATTTGGCGCCAAGTAGGAAGCTTCTGATATTTGTAACTCAGTGTTTATCTTCCTTGCTCAACCCTAACGGGCTCCATCAACCAGATGAGGCCCAACCGACACCAACGTGCGCAGCGGTGGCGAAGGTGCCTGCTACCTGGGGATCGACATCTCCGGCGAGTACCGGGTGGACCAGGTCACCGTCAACCTGCGCGCTGTGGACGTGTGCACGGCAGGTGCTGGCCAACGTGATGACCAGCAAGACCATCGACGCGGTAGGGCGCAGTGCCTGCGTGTTCAAGTTCATCGAGTTCAAGAAACTGCTGGAAGCCGAGGTGGGGTATCCCACCAATGAACCGGCGCAGCTGTGCGTGCTGTCGGCGATTGAAGCGGCGGTGGGGCACTTGGTGGCGCAGGGGATCGAGCGGCGGTTGTGGCAGCCCGCCAGGAGTGCGATCAGGCAACAGAAGTGTTACTGCGCATGCCCTCAGCTTGAAACCCTTCCCTGACCTCGGTAGTCTTTTCCCGCTGCTGTCAATCCAGCAGTCGGGTTTGGTCACCCGCAATCATCAAGGCGCACAAGCGCCCGCTCTGCGATACAGTTGGCGCTTTTTTGTGCCCGGCTGTTTCGTTTTATGGCGGCTGTGCGTGGGGCGCCTCCGTGCGCGCCGGTTTCCTTGATTCCCGGTTGACCAACCCGCGTACAGTCGCCACCCATTCGTTTGGTCACGTTGTGTGGCGACTCCAGTGAATCAAGGAGCGACACAATGACAAAAGGCTTACCTGATCCTCCTGTACGCGCCACCACGGCGGCCTCCAGTTTCTCCACCTGCGAATGCAGCCATCCACCGTTGTTCGCCGTTCGTTCCGGCGTGGATTACGAAGATGCGCTGGTGCACCTGTCCACGCTGCTGAAAGGGGCGTTTGCGACCAACCTCAAGGCGCTGGAACTGGCCAAGGGCACCTGCCGTGATCTGCTGTTGAGCAATGACCATGGGTTGGATTCGGCCAAGGCGGTGGTGGAGGCGTTGCTGGATGGGGTTGAGAGGCAGCAGCTGGCTGGGCGGAAGGCGGCGTCGAGTGCCTGACGGGGCTTGGGTATTGGTGATAGCGATCGATATCCCTGATTGACCTCGAGGGCCTCTTCGCGGGCTCGCCCGCTCCCACAGGTACAGCGCAGTCCTCAGGCTTGGTGCCACCCTGTGGGAGCGGGCAAGCCCGCGAAGCAGGCGACGCGGTGTATCGCACCGGCAACGCCGGTGATCGTCGGCAAGCCAGCGCCCACAGGGATTGCGCCAGCTTCAAGTAATCTGGCCAGCTACACCCCAATCCATCCACTACCAGATGACGGCCAGCCATTTCTCCCGCACACTGCGGAAAATTCCCAAGCCCGTACCCCGTCACATTGCGGGGCACAGCCGGAGTAGAAAATGGCGCGACAACTTATAACAAACGCCCACGACCCGCTGCACGAATCCCGCGAGGCCCGCCTGAAGCTGGCCAGCGAAGGCGAACTACCGCTGGGCATGCTGCGCGACGAGATCGACGCCTCCTGGCGCCGCAGCCTGGGCCACGGCCTGGACTGCCTGCAAGGCGAGCAGGTCGGCCTGGGCCTGGAACAGGGCCATGACCTGCGCCTGCTGCTGGAGCGCAACCGCCTGCTGATCGATGCCGTTACCCCCGAACTCGACTACCTGGTCGCGCGCCAGGGCAAGGCTGGCATCGTCATCCTCGGCGATGCCCAGGCCAACGTGCTGGCCATCGAAGGCCAGAAGCACGTGCTGCAACGCGAAGGCCTGCGCGATCTGCACCCGGGCAGTTGCTGGAGCGAATCGCTGCGCGGCACCAATGCCATCGGCACCGCTGTGGTCGAAGGCCGGCCGACGCTGATCAACTGCGGCGAACATTACCTTGACCGCCTCAGCCCGTTCTCCTGTACTTCCGTGCCACTGCGCGACCCGCGCGGCGAGGTGATCGGTGTGCTCGACATCACCCGCGAAGGGGTGATGGCGCAACCGCAGGACAGCCTGTCGACCCTGATGCTGGCTGCCGGCAACATTGAAAGCCGCCTGTTTGGCCTGTGCCACCCGGACCAGTTGGTGCTGGCCTTCCACAGCCGCCCGCAGTACCTCAACAGTGCCTGGCACGGCCTGTTGGCCCTGAGCCTGGACGGCGAAGTGCTGGCTGCCAACGACAGTGCCTGCCAGCTGTTGCAGGTGCCGCGTCACGAACTGATTGGGCGGCGTAGCACCGACCTGCTGGGCGAACGTTCCCCGGCCTTTATCGCTCGCCTGTGGCAGGGCGGGGTGAGCAGCGTGCAGACCGCCAAGGGCGAGTTCTATTTCCGTGCCCTACAGCTGCCGCGCCATGGCCGGGTCAGCCCCAGCACACCACCTGGCAAGCCGGCCTTGAGCAAACAGTCGCCTGCACTCGATGCTCTGGCCGGAGGTGATCAACGCCTGGCGCGCAACCTGCGCATGGCTCGCCAGGGGCTTGGCAATGGTTTGCCAGTGTTGCTGCTGGGCGAAACCGGTACCGGCAAGGAAGTGGTCGCTCGGGCCTTGCACCAGGCCAGCCCGCGTGCCGACAAACCGTTTGTGGCAGTCAACTGCGCGGCCATTCCCGAAGGGCTCATCGAGTCCGAGCTGTTCGGCTATCGCGAGGGCGCCTTCACCGGTTCGCGCCGGGGTGGCATGGTCGGGCGGCTGATGCAGGCCCATGGCGGCACGCTGTTCCTCGACGAAATCGGCGACATGCCGCTGGCCCTGCAAGCACGCCTGCTGCGGGTGCTGCAGGAGCGCCGCGTAGCACCCTTGGGGGCGGGCGACGAGCAGGACATCGACGTGGCGCTGATCTGCGCCACCCACCGCGACCTCAAGCGCCTGGTGCAGGAACAACACTTCCGTGAAGACCTGTTCTACCGGGTCAACGGCGTGTCGCTGCGCCTGCCGGCCCTGCGCGAACGTGATGACCTGGCGGCGATCATCCAGGGCCTGCTGGACAAGGCTGATGCGCGTGGCGTAACCCTCGACCCGGCGTTGACCGCGTTGCTCGAAGGCTTCGACTGGCCTGGCAACATCCGCCAGCTGGAAATGGTGGTGCGCACCGCCCTGGCCATGCGCGAGGATGGCGAGCAGGTGCTGACACTCGATCACCTTACCGACTGCCTGCTGGACGAACTGGCCAGCAGCGCAGCGCCCTCCGGCAGCCTCAAGGACAGTGAACTGGAACAGATCCGCGGTGCTCTGGCGCGCCACCAGGGCAACGTCTCGGCCGCCGCCGAGGCACTGGGTATCAGCCGGGCGACGCTGTACCGCAAGCTCAAGCAGTTGCGCGGCTGACGTGGGCGGCCTGTTCGCAAGGCTGGTGGATTCCAGCGACCCTGTACTCATGCGCCAGGCGTTGGCCTGGCTGTATGGTTTCGTGCGCCCACACCGGCGTGCCATCGGCCTGTTGCTCGGCTTGTCGCTGGGTGCATCGCTGCTGGCGCTGGCGCAACCCTGGCTGGTCAAAACCCTGATCGACGAAGGGCTGTTGGCCAAGGACTACCAGACCCTCTGGCACATGGCGGCAATCATGATCGGCGCGGGCCTGCTGGGCACGGTGCTGGCTGGGGTCAACCGCTACCTGCACACGCGCCTGTCGGGGCGCATCCTGTTCGCCTTGCGCGACGACCTTTACCGCCATCTGCAGCAGTTGTCGCCGACCTTCTACGGGCGGCGGCGTATCGGCGACATCCTTTCGCGGCTGGATGGCGATGTGGCCGAGATCCAGCGCTTTGCCGTGGACTCGCTGTTCTCGGCGGTGTCGGCGGTGATCGGCCTGGTGGGCGCGGTGGCGTTGATGCTGATGCTGTCGTGGCAGTTGTCCCTGTTGTTGGCGCTGCTGGTGCCGATCGAGGTGCTGTGGCTGCGCTGGATGCGGCGCAAGGTGGAACGCGAAGTGCGCAACCTGCGTGAGCGCTCGGCGGATGTGTCGTCTTTTCTGGTCGAGACCCTGCCGGCGATGAAGTTCATCCAGGCGGCCGGCCAGCAAGGCCGGGAAGCAGGGCGCCTGGACCAGCTTGGGCAAGGTTACATGCGCCAGCTGCTAAAGGTGCAGGTGACCGAATTCTTCACCCAGGCCATCCCCGGCACGCTCACCTCGTGGTGCCGCGCCTGTGCGTTCCTGGTCGGTGGCTGGTGGGTGATCCAGGGTACCTGGCAGTTGGGCGCGTTGATCGCCTTTTCTACTTACATGGGCATGGCCGTGGGGCCGGTGCAGAGCCTGCTGGGCCTGTATGTGGCGGTGCAGCGCATGGCCGTGAGCCTGGGGCGGGTCATGGAGCTCAAGCGCGAAGCGGTAACCGTGCATCAGGCAGTCAATCCGCAGCCCATGCCTGACGGCCCAGGCGAGTTACGCCTGGAGGCGCTGAGCTTTGCCCATGAGGGGCGCCAGGGTGCGGTACTGAACAACGTGCAGGTGAGCATCCCGGGTGGCCTGAAAGTCGCCATCAGCGGTGCCTCCGGCGTGGGCAAGTCAACCCTGATCGACCTGCTGCAGCGCTTCTACGACCCGGACGCCGGGCGCATCCTGCTGGACGGCACCGACCTGCGCGACCTGGACCTGGCTGCGCTGCGCAGGCGAATCGCCGTGGTCAGCCAGGACATCGTGCTGTTCCGTGGCACCCTGGCGCAGAACCTGGCTTATGGTGTGCCCGAGGCCAGCCGTGATGAACTGGAACGGGTGGTGCGCCTGGCGCGGCTGGACAGCCTGGTCGACAGCCTGCCGCTGGGCCTGGATGGCTTGCTGGGCGAGCGCGGCCAGCAGTTGTCCGGGGGGCAGAAACAACGCATCGCCATTGCTCGTGCAGTGTTGCAGGCCCCGGCGATCCTGGTGCTGGACGAGGCCACTTCGGCGGTGGATGAGGCCACCGAACGTGAAGTGATCGCGGCCATCGACCAGCTGTTCGCCGGCCGCACGCGCATTCTGATCAGCCACCGGGCTTCGACCCTGGCCGATGCCGACCTGCACCTGCAACTGCATGACGGCCAGTTGCAGGTGCTGGCGCAGGAGGTGATCAAGCATGGGCACTGACGTGCGCGTTGGCATCATCGACAGCGGCTGCTCGCCGGAGCAAGCCAACGGCTTGCGGGACGCCCGCCGTTTCTGGCTGGAAGACAGCCAGTTGCGCGAAGGTGAAATGCTCCCCGACCAGCTTGGGCACGGCAGTGCGGTGCTCGCCAGCTTGCAACACCAGGCCGGTCCTGTGTCGGTGCTGGTGGCTCAGGTGTTCAGTGCCCAGGCCAGCACCAGTGCGTTGCAGGTGGCTGCCGCATTGCTGTGGCTGGTGGAGTCGGGGGCCACGCTGATCAACCTCAGCCTGGGCTTGCAGCAGGACCGGCCCGTGCTGCATCAGGCTTGTGCCGAGGCGCTGGCGGCTGGCGTGCTGTTGTGTGCATCCAGCCCGGCACAGGGTGGGCCGGTGTTCCCGGCCAGCTACCCGGGTGTCATTCGGGTCACTGGCGATGCCCGCTGTGCACCGGGCCAGTGGTCGTGGCTGGGTACTCGACAGGCGGATTTTGGCGCGTACGTGGGTGCGAGTGAGCGGGCGGGTGCGAGCCTGGGTTGTGCGGCGTTGAGCGGGAAGATTGCCGCCTTGCTGCGTGATGCCCAGGGAATGGACCGCCAGCAAGTGCATGACTGGTTGCGTGAACATGCGGCCTTCAAAGGGCCCGAGCGGCGAGGTGGCCGCCATGGCTGAGTTGCGCATTGTGGTGCTGGGCGCCGGCCCTGCGGGTGCCGCCACGGCCATTGGCTTGCGGCGGTTGGGTTACACCGTGACGGTGGTGTCGCAATGGCGCCGTTTCGCGGCAGTTGAAGGCGTTTCGCAGCGGGTGCTGGAGGGCTTGCGTCACGCAGGCCTTGGCGGGGCCTTGAGCCAGGCGGCCATGCCGGCCACTCGCCAGGTGCTCTGGAACGGCCAGCACCTGCACATGAACCAGGAGTTTTTGCTCGACCGGCAACGCTTTGACCAGGCGCTGCGCGAAGACCTTCAGCGCGCAGGCGTGAGTGTGGTCGAGGGGCGGGTGCGTGAGGTCGTGCAGGGGGGCGGTCATCATGTGCGCCTGGACGATGGGCAGGTGCTGACTGCTGATTTCCTGGTCGAGGCCCGAGGCCGTCAGGCACCCCTGGCCGCAGACCGCCTGCGTGGGCCGGAAACGGTCAGCTTGCTCAATGTCTGGCAGGGTAGCCCCGGAGCGCCTGCGTCGGCGGTGGAGAGCCTGGAGGATGGCTGGGCGTGGATGGCACGGCTGGAGGATGGCCGCTGTTACTGGCAAGTCACCCAGGACGCTGCCGGGCTGCCGGGAAAGGCTGGGCTGGCAGCGTACTGCGTGGCGTTGCGGGGCCGCAGCGCGTTGGTCGCTGAACTGTTCGACGATCAGGCATTGATACCGGCACAGGTGCATGCACGCAGCAGTACCGCCATTCTGGCGGGTGAATGTGTCGGGCAGGACTGGATCCGGGTGGGGGATGCCGCCATGGCCGTTGACCCGCTGTCGGGCAACGGGATTTTTCAGTCGCTCTCTTCGGCATTGCAGGCGCCGGTGGTGATCAATACGTTGCTGCGCAGGCCTGAGCGGGCCGAGTTGGCGCGGCAGTTTCACCAGCAGCGGGTCGAGCAGCTGTTCTTGCGTTTTGCCCGCATTGGCCGGGACTTCTATGCCCAGGAACAAAGCCGGGTGGGGCAACCGTTCTGGGCCCGGCGCCAGGGTTGGCCGGATGCGCAGCCCCTGCATCAGGCGGCTGATTGGCAAGCGGTGCGGGTTGAGCGGCGGCCTGTACTGCGTGATGGGCTGGTGGATGAAGCCGAGGTCGTGGTGACGGCGGACCAGCCGCTGGGGGTTTGGCATTTGCAAGGTGTAGAACTGGCACCGATAGTTCGCGGGCTTCAGGCTGGCCTGGCGCTCAGTGCTGTGCTTGAGGGACAGCAGGTTGAGCATCAGAAAATGGTGCGACGTTGGCTCACAGAACAGGGCTATACCTGAACCCCGGGGCTGCATGGCGTCCCCAGGATCCCGGTTCGGAGCCTCTGGACCGCTACTCGCTTACCGCCGTCAGGTTGCTGCGCCCGACTGCGCGCAGGGGGGCAGTTTCAATCAGCCCCAACCCCAGCACTCCAACAACGATTGCGCACCCTGCTTGTAGCAGCAACGGTGCGCCAAGACCATGAATGTCCGCCAGCCAGCCGCCCAGCACCGGGCTGAGCACGCCGCCGACCACTTCACCCATGCCCATCACCAGCCCGACGCAGGCGGCAATGCGATGAACCGGTACGGTTTCTGATGGAATGGTGGCCATGAAGATCGGCGCCACTCCGCTGGCCGACCAGGTGATGAACAACACCGCGCAAAGCATCCAGAACGGCCCTTGAAAATACAGCGCTGCCAGCGGCGTGAGCGCCCCGATCAGGGAGAACACCACCACTACCATGCGCCGGCCCAGGCGGTCGGAAAGCGCAGGCACGATGAAGCTGCAGAGCGTGGCACTGGCACCCAGCACGCTCATCAAGATACCCATTTCGGTAGAGCCGAACTGCCGCTCGTTCATGTAGTACACCGGCATGAACGCCCACCCCAGCACCATCCACGCCACGTAGAAACAGGCGATGAGCATGCTCAACCAGACGTTGCGATAACGCAGCAGTTCTAACAGCGAACCTGCTGCGACGGGCTGCGAGGCGGACGGTGTCGTCGGCTGGGCAATGACTACCTCCCTGGGCTCGCGTACGTACTTCCAGATCATGCACGCGGCAATCAACCCGGGGATGCCCGCGACGATGAATGCAAGGCGCCAGTGGTAGTGGCTGGCCAGGGCCACCAGGAGCAGGGGCGCGATGCATGAGCCCAGCAGGTTGCTGCCAAAGTTCTGCATGATGCCCATGTTGTGGCCGCGGCGGCTTGCCGTGGAGTTCATCGCCATCAGGGTTTGCGAGATAGGCAGTATCGGGCCTTCGGCCACCCCCATCAGCAGGCGGGCAGCCAGCAGCATGAAGAAGGTGCTGGCCAGCCCGGAGAAGAACGAGCACACCGAAAACACGATCACGGCCACCAACAGGTAAGGCTTGCGGCGCCCGCTGCGGTCGGAACGGGCGCCAAGCAGGTACCCGGACAGTGCCCAGGTCAATGACAAGGCCGATACCAGCAAGCCGATCTGGGTGTTGCTCAAGGACAGGTCGGCGGCCACGAAGGGCGCCAGGAAACTCATTGCATTACGGTCGAAGAAAACAAAACCGAAACTGAGGCTGAGCACGAACAGCAAGCGGTTTTCGTAGGAAGAGAACCAGCGGCGCATGGTGTATCTCCTGCATGATTATTGTTATTGGAATACGCGACGTTCAAAGGCGTCCGCCAGCAGGTGATAGCAAACGCTAGGCCAATTGCGCAGGCCAGCCCCAGGCCCTTGCATACAAGGCCTTGAGCCGGGGCTGGAGCGGCGCAAGCCTTGATCTTTGTTGATCAAGCTGGCAAAAGTTGATGATCAAATATCGGCCTGGCCATCGCGTGACACCGCTTGTGCGCAGAACAAGAACAATAGGAGAAGGTATGAGTCGTTCATCCATCGCGGCACCCCGCGAAGCTGTGTCGCGTTCCCCTCAGGCCTATGAAACCAGCAGCCCGACCCCGGCCGACCTGCGTCGCTACCTGCGGTTTTCAGATGAGGATGCGCGTATCTGGCTGGACGACCAGAGCATGGTCATGCTGCATTCCAGCGCGCTGGGTGCATTGCGCCGCGAGTTGATCGAAAGCGTCGGGCGCGAAGGCGCGCGGCGCATCCTGATGCGCATCGGTTATTCGGCGGGTAGCCAGGATGCCGCGCTGGTACGCAAGCGCTGGCCGGCATCGGACGAGCGCAGCTCGTTCATTGCCGGCGGCCGGCTGCATGCGTTGCAGGGTGTGGTGCGGGTGGAAACGGTCGACCTTGACCTGGACATCGAACGCGGCCACTTCCACGGGGAATACCTGTGGCACGACTCGCGTGAAGCTCATGAGCACATAGCCCACTACGGGGTTGGCGACGAGGCTGCGTGCTGGATGACCCTCGGCTACGCCGCCGGTTATGCCAGCGCCTTTATCGGCAAGCTGGTGGTGTACCGTGAGGTCGAATGCGTGGCCGCAGGCGGCCGCTGCTGCCGGATTGTCGGCGATACGGCAGATCGCTTGCCCAATCATGAACTCGGCGCCGAGCAGCGCTACTGGGACCCTTCGCACTTCATTCAGATGAACTCGATCTGGTCGCCACCCGAGGGCGAAGCGGTACAGCCTGCCTGCACGGCCAGCAGCTTGCCGCTGCAGGACGATATGGTCGGTATTTCTGCTGCGTTCAGCGTTGCCCGTCATCAAATTGCGCAAGTGGCACCCACCCGTGCCACGGTGCTGTTCAGCGGTGAATCGGGGGTGGGCAAAGAAGTGTTCGCCAAGGCGCTGCATCGGCTCAGCCCGCGCGCGCAACAGCCGTTGGTGGCCGTCAACTGTGCGGCTTTGCCGGAAAGCCTGCTGGAAGCCGAGCTGTTCGGTGCCGAAAAAGGGGCCTATACCGGTGCAACGCAGGCGCGTGCCGGTCGCTTCGAGCGCGCCTCTGGCGGCACGCTGTTCCTGGATGAAATCCAGGCGTTGAGCATGAGCGCCCAAACCAAGCTGCTGCGCGCCTTGCAAGAGGGGGAAATCGAGCGGGTGGGGGGCAACAAGCCGATCAAGGTCGACCTGCGGGTGATTGCTGCCACCAACGCCAACCTGCGCGAGGCGATTGCCCGTGGCACCTTCCGCGAAGACCTGTTCTTCAGGCTGAACGTGTTCCCCATCCACCTGCCACCGCTGCGCGAGCGCCGGGATGACATCCCGCTGCTGATGGAGCACTTCTTCAAACACTTCACCCAACTGCACGGTAAGCAGGTTACCGGGTTCAGTGCCCGGGCCGTGGAAGCGCTGCTCAACTACAGCTACCCCGGCAACGTGCGAGAGCTGCAAAATCTGGTGGAGAGAGGTGTGATTGCGGCACCCGGGCAAGCATCGATTCGTACCCAGCACCTGTTCCCCTGCGGTGAGCAGGCGCCCCGCGCCGGGTTGGGCGTGGGCGGTGACGGCAGCCTGTGCAAAGCGGCCAGCGAGCCGGACCCGCAGGGCACGCCCATGGCCGAACTCAAGCACGCCATTCACAACCAGCAACTGGAGCAATATCGGCTGGTGTTGCAGGCCTGTAATGGCAATCTGTCCGCCGCCGCACGGCAACTGGGCATCAGCCGCCCGCAACTGGCCTACCGCCTGAAAGCGCACGGGCAGGGCTGAGTTGATCATCGAGCTTGATCAAAGCGGATCAATTTGATCAAGCCAGGTAACGGGTACCGTTGCACAAACCCCATGGCACAGGGAGTTTCGCCGCGTCCAGGGGGCTGGCACAGCCCTTGCGATGCACCAGGCGCGACTTCCTGAAGCGGTAGTTTCAGGTCGCACTTCATAACAACAAAAACAGAGAGTGCATCATGAATGCTCAACCGAGCGGCACCTGGGTGCCTGGCGTTCGCGTTACCGCCTTGTCCATTGCATTGACCGCCTTTGCGTGTGCTGCCCACGCACAGGAGGCGATCAAGCTGGACCTGCAAGTGTGGAACCTGTCGGTGAAAAACCTGGATACCGGCCCTGACCCTTACCACTATGCCAACAGCGGCAACGTGTTTGCCGGAGTCGAGGGCGACCTTGATGCATTGGCCAACATCGCCGGGGCATCGTTCAGCCTGCAGTACGTGTTCTTCCCGTTCATGCGTGGCGAGGGGCAGCCCGCCCAGGACAGTTGGCAGGGCAAGGCCGGGAGTTTCTTTGCCGGGGCACCGATGCACAACGACATCGATACCGGCTACCTGGCTCGCTTTACCTGGAACCAGCGCCTGTTGCAGGACCGCCTGGAACTGGCAGTGGGCCGCAGCAATGCCCGTCAGCACTTCTACATGGCCAACTGTGAAAACGTGATCACCTGCAACGACCCGGTCATCGATAACTCCACCGGTATCCTGCCGTACCCCTACGGCAGTTGGGGTGGCTACACCCGATACCGTTTCGATTCAGGTTACTACCTGCACAGCGGGGTGTTCGAATCCAACCCCCAGCACTACTTCAAACGTACCAAGGGGTTTGACTGGGACCCGGGTGACGCCAGCGGTGTCACCTGGCTGGCCGGGGTAGGGGCGAAAGCGGATTTTACCCAGGACCCTTATGCGTACCATTACGAACTGAACGGTTTTCATAACACCGGCGAACAGATCGACCCCATGGACGGCCGCTTGCGCAGGGGGAGCGATGGGCTGCTGTTCAAGTTCCGCCAGACATTGGCCAGAGAAGGCGAGGCCGCCGTGCCCGAGCGGGGTTGGCAGGTGTTTGGCGCCTGGTCCTGGAGCGCCGATGACATGCAGCCTTTTTCCCATTTCGCCGAAGTTGGTGTGACCCGCCTTGGCCCGTTCGGTCGGCCGCAGGATACGCTCAACCTCAAGGCCAGCTACCTGCGCCTGGGTGCGCGCCAGGCAGCCTGGCAAGAGCACGCGCGGCTGCTTGCCACCGGCCGCGATGAGCGTACGCGTCGAGGTGTATCACGCATCGAGCTGAACACGCACTGGCAAGTCACCCGCAACCTCGCACTGGAGCCCAGCGTGCAGTACATCTTCAACCCGGACAACTTCTACAACCCCAGCGCGCCAGTGAGTGGCGACGGTGCGGTAATAGCCCTGGAGGTCATGTACAACCTCGGTTCCGCGTTCGGTTTGTAGGCCCTGAACGCAAACCTCCCGCCGAAGCGGGAGGTTTTTACCGGTGATGGCTGAAGGGATCAGGCCTGCTGGGGGGCAACCATGACCTTGCATTGATGCTGGCGTTGGCGCAGGGCTTCGAATGCCAGGGGCATTTCGGCCAGCGCCACCGTTTCGCTGACCATCGTCAGTGGGGTGGCATCCGGGCCGTCCAGCACATCTACAGCGGCGCAGAACTCGTCCATGTTGAAAAACGCCGACATGACCAGGTTCACCTCCTTGGACACTGCCTGGAACGGCATGAACCTGTCCGCGACCGTGCACAGCCCAAGCACCACAACCGTGCCCCGTGGGCGCACATGGTCGATAGCCTGTGCAATCAGGCCTGGGCGGCCGACGCACTCGAAAACGATGTCGGCCGCGCTGCCCAGGTTTTGAGCAATACACGCCGGCAGTGCGCCGTCGCCTACCAGAAAGTGCGTCGCCCCAAGATGCAAGGCGCGCTCGCGCTGCCAATCGCCCAAGTCGGTGATGGCGACGGTGGCTGCACCCAGGCGCCTGGCCCAGTAGGCCACTGCCAGGCCGATAGCCCCTGCGCCCAGAATCAGTACCTTCGCGCCAGGCTTGAGCCCTGCCCGCATCACCCCGTGCAAAGCCACGGCAAGGGGCTCGGCGAGGGCGCTGTCCTTGAGCCCGACACTGCTCGGAATAACCCGGCACTGGTGGCCCTTGGCAGTCGCCCACTGCGCAAAACCACCACCCTGCAAGCTGAACGCGGGGCACCAGGCAGGCTCACCGCGCAGGCAACTGGCGCACTGCCCACAACCGCGCAAAGGTGCCACGGCCACGGCATCGCCGACCTTCAGGTTGTTTACCTGCTTGCCACATTCAACCACACGGCCGCTGTACTCATGGCCCAGCACGCTGCCTGGGGCAATATTGAAAGCCGGGTCCTGGGTCATGTGCAGGTCACTGCCGCAGATGCCGCAGCGACACACCTCTATCAGAACTTCGTCGGCAGCGGGCACAGGCATCGCAACCGTGCCCAATTGCAAGGGCTGGTTCAGGCCCTTGAACAGAATTGCTTGCATCATCGCCTCCTCAGTCCACCCGGCCGAGCATCTGCCCGCCATCGATGACGATCTGCGCGCCCGTGACGTAATCCGAGGCCGGTGAGGCCAGGAACAAGGCCAGGCCTTTGATTTCTTCGGTGGAGGCGATCCGGTGTTGCGGCACCCGTTGGGCGAACGCCGCGCGGTCGGCCAGGTTGCGCAAGCGGCCCCCGGCGATGTTGGTCACGAACGGGCCAGGCGCGATCGCGTTTACGTTGATGCCGTAGCGGGCCAGTTCCATCGCGGCCTGCCGCACGAGTGACGCAGCGCCGGCCTTGGCTGGCATGTAGGGGGTGCCGACGATGGCTTCATTTATGATCGCGGCATTGGAGGTGGTGACGATGATGCGGCCCTGGCCACGCGGTTTCATCAAGCACACTGCCGCACGCAGGGTGGTGAACACCGAGGTGAGGTTGGTTGCAAGCACCTTGTCCCAGTGCGCTTCGTCCAACGTCTCCAGTGCGCCTTCAGCGCAGCGCTGGCCCTCGCTGTCCAGAAAGCCGGGGCCAGCGTCGATGCCGGCGTTGGCGAACACAACATCCAGTCGGCCATAGCGCTCGCCGATGCGTTCGAAACAGGCATACATCGCCTGGCGATCGGTGGCGTCCACCACTTCGCCGTGCACAGCGAAACCCAGCGCGGTCAAGCGCGCTACCTGTTCCTGCAGGCGTTCGGCGTCCAGGTCCAGTAGGGTGACCTGTGCCCCGGCTTCGGCCATTACTTCGGCATAGGCCAGGCCAATGCCGCTGGCGGCGCCGGTGACCACACAGGTCAAGCCTTCGACGGCAAATCGTTCCCAGTATTTCATCAGCACCTCCCTGTCCGTTGACCGCTACACCCGCTCACAGGAACAACGCCTGGTTGATTGGCAGCCCGTGTTTCTCGCAATGGCTCACGTAATGATTGATGAACCAGAACACATCGGTGGTTTCGGTGTGCTGGCCGTGCTCGTCGAAAAACTCGATAGGCCCGTGAATCCAGAACAGTGCCTTCATGCCTTGCGGGTCATCGGAATACAGGGTGTGGGCGGTGCCTGGGGTTTCGTAGACAAAGCTGCCGGGCCGCGATACCCAGTCGTACTCGTAATATCCCCAGGTGCCCTCCAGCGTTACTGCTGACACGGCTGCGCGGTGCCGGTGGGTGCCGATGCGGCCGCCGCCCTTGACCCAGAGAATGTTGCACACGCTGCCGGTTCGTACATCGAAGCTGAGGTGGCGTATGGCGGCGCAATCGCCGAACGGGACCCAGGGTGATTCATCCTCGCCGGTGCCGATGTGCCCGCCATGCAGGCCATAGCGGTCGACGATGGCGGCATGGGGCTCAGGCGGCAGTTGGACAATGCTTGGCTTCAGGGTGGTGTTCATGAACAGGCCTCGATGTGTTGTTTTTATGGTCGAGCGTTGGCTCGCGAGGATCTTTTTGCACAGCCTGTGCCAAGCCCTGAAAGGCCTGATTTACGCGGGTTAGAGCGGGTTAAGGTGGTGAGAATTCATGCAGCTTGGCAGGCTTGATGATCAAATTTGATCAAGCGCGGTGGTGCAGAAGGGGCGCGCCGCGCCCCGCTATTGCAGGTCAGAAGAAGGTCCCGACAATCAATTGCAAGTAAGTCCCGGTATCCCGCCCACCCAGCTGCGTACCGCCATTGGCCGCACTGCGCTCCGGTTTGTAGAACCCCACCACCGGGCTGATCAGCAGGTGGTCGTTGACCATCCATTCCACATACAGGTCCAGCTCGCGCCCGCCAAGGTTGCCCTGGTCGGTGTCCAGCGTGTCGAAGTCGAAGTACAGTGCGCCGACGGTCAGGTTGTCCCGTGGCTTGCCCTTCAGCGCGACATGGTGCACTTGGCTGTTCTTGTTGAACGGACCGGCATAGTTGGCTGCCACTTCACCCTGGAACCAGGTGCCGTAACCCCGGCTGAGGCCATAGAACAGCGGGTCGAAGCCTTCGGAGAAGCGGCTGTAGCGGTAGGTGGCGGTGGGTGACCAGGGCAGTTGGGAGAAGGTCCAGTTGCCCTCCAGGTACCAGGCATTTTCGCGCCCGCCGGTCTTGTCCTGGGTCACATACTCGGCGGCCAGCTCCAGGTCTTTGACGCCCAGGTTGCCGCGCCCGCGCAGGCTGGCGGTGTCCATGCCGTCGCGGTGTTCCAGGCCCATGATCTGCGCGTAGCGCTGGTCCACGTCGAGGCCGCGGATCCAGCTCAGGCCGACGGTACCGGTATCGGCGACGTGCTCCAGGTTGGCGACCGCCAGGGAAGTGTCGGCCTGGTAATGGTTGTCGGACTTCAACCACATCAGGTCACCGCGCCAGCCCTGGTTGCCACCCAGGCGCAGCACGGCGGTGCGGTCGAAGGCCTTGCGTGCGGCCAGGTAGTAGGCACCGCCGCGATCGAAGTTGGCCCCCAGGTCGACCTTGCCCAGGTTGACCGGGTCACCCTGGATCAGAAAACCATCACCCAGGGTGACGACCTGGCGGCCACCGGAAATGTCCACGCCATCTTCGCCCAGCGCCGGGAACAGGTTGGCCGAGCGCCAGCCCAGGTACAAGTCTTCGATGGCGGTACGGCGTTCGTCGCCCAAGGTCAGGCCGGCGGCGTCGCCATCGCCCCAGGTGGCGGAACTGAGCAGGCTGAAGGCCCCGTAGAGGGTGCCGCTATCGGCCAGGGTCTGGCTGCCGCTGAGGCCGTATTTGACGTAGCCTTCCTGCCAGGCGGTGCTGCCGGGTTGGCGGTTGCCGGCCTGGTTGAAGCTTTCGTCGCTGTGGAAGACGCCGAACAGGGCTTCGAGGTTGGCGTTGAGGGTGGTGCCATCGTGGTTGTACAGCTCGTAGGCTTGGCTGGCGGGGGCGGTTAACAGCAGGGCCAATGTGCAGGCGAGTGTGTGCCTCATGGGTTTGCTCCATGGTTTTTATTGTTGTTTTTGTGTCGCCTGTACCGGCCTCTTCGCGGGTGAATCCGCGCCCACAAGGCACGTGATACCGGGTGTAGGAGCGGGTTTACCCGCGAAGAGGCCGGTACAGGAAAAAGGATCAGAGCTTGATCAACACCGATTTCAGCTCGGTGTAGTGCTCGATGGCCGCTGAGCCCATCTCACGACCAACGCCAGACATCTTGTAGCCACCAAACGGCAGCGCCGGGTCCAGCGCGCTGTGGCAGTTGACCCACACCGATCCGGACTTGATGCGCGGGATCATGCGGTGTACGGCGGCCAGGTCGTTGGACCAGATACTTGCACCCAGGCCGTAGGGATTGTCGTTGGCCATGCCGATCACTTCGTCGATGTCATCGAATGGCATCGCCACCAATACCGGCCCGAAGATTTCTTCCTGTACCAGGCGGTGACGCTGGTCCACATCGACAATCACCGTCGGCTTGACGAAGTAACCAGGCCCGAAACCTTCACCCCCGCAGGCGATGGTTGCACCCAGTTCGCGGCCAAGCTCGATGTAGCCGGTGACGCGGTCCTGCTGCTTGGCTGAAATCAGCGGGCCCATCTGCACCGCCGGGTCCAGCCCGTTGCCCAGCTTCATGGCATTGGCAATTGCGGCGATGTCGGCCACCACATTGTCGAAGTGCTTGCGGTGCACATACAGCCGCGAGCCTGCGCAGCACACCTGGCCCTGGTTGAAGAAGATCGCCGTGGCCGCACCGGCTGCGGCTTCCTGCAGGTTGGCATCAGGCATGACGATGGTCGGCGACTTGCCGCCCAGCTCCAGGGTGACGCGGGTCATGTTATCCATGGCCGCCTTGCCGATCAGCTTGCCGACCTCGGTGGAGCCGGTGAAGGTCAGTTTGTCTACGCCGGGGTGGCGGCTGAGCGCGGCGCCGGCGTTCAGGCCGGTACCGGTAACCACGTTGAACACGCCGGCCGGGTAGCCGGCCTCGTCGACCAGCTCGGCCAGCTTGAGCACGCTCAGTGGGGTTTCATCGGCAGGCTTGAGCACCACGGTGCAGCCGGTGGCCAGGGCCGGGCCGAGCTTCCAGCAGGCCAGCAGCAGTGGGAAGTTCCAGGCAACGATGGCGCCCACCACGCCCACTGCCTCGCGACGCACGAAGCCGTGGAACTGGTCGTTGGGCATCAACGGCATGGACGCTTCGACGGTGCTACCCTCGATCTTGGTGGCCCAGCCCGCCATATAGCGCAGGAAGTCGATGGCCAGTTGCACGTCCATCACCTGGGCCACGGCGGCGCTCTTGCCATTGTTCAGGCATTCCAGTTCGGCAAGCTGGCGCGCATCGCGCTCCATCAGGTCGGCCAGGCGCCACAGCAGGTTCTGCCGCTCGCGCGGGCGCATGCGGCTCCAGGGCGAGTCGTCGAAGGCCTGGCGCGCAGCGCGCACGGCGCGGTCGACATCTTCGGCCTCGGCGGCCGGCACTTCACCCAGCACCTCGCCGGTGGCCGGGTTGCGGAACGACAGGGTGCGACCGCTGGCGGCGTCCTGCCAGTCGGCACCGATGCGCATCTTCAGCTTGCGTTCGAGAAAGGCGCGGGTGGCGGGCAGGATGGGCAGTTCGGAAAGCATGGGGCTGTGCCTCTTGTCATTGGATGTGACGGGCACTGGCGCAATGGCCGTGCCAACCTGGGCAGATGGCCGCAAAGCGTTGTGGGCGTTGGGTTTTGCCTGAGCGCAAGGCTGCGATTGCCAAGTTGCGCTGTTGCACATTGAGACGGTGTGAGACGGTGGTGAAACAGTGGCTGTTCGGCCTCTTCGCGGGCCCTGTCTCAACATGAAACACCCTGTCGCGAAATGGCACGCTGCAAATGGCCATCCCGGCTCCTGGCCAAGCCCCGAAAACCGCTTAAAGGGTTGAAAGGAAACGCTTTTACCCTAACTGGCACAGTTCCTGTATCACAACCGTCACATGCACACCTGCTGTACCAAAGCGTGCGAAAACGATAAGAACAACAACCGTGGAGGTCTGACCTTGAAGACGACTCGACTCCGGCGGCATGCGGGCAAACTGGCGCTGGTCGCCGCCGCGCTGCTGAGCACCCAGGCCATGGCGGCCGAGCAGGGCCCGAGCCTGTTGCAGAACAAGTGCATGGGGTGCCATATCCCCGAAGGCAACGACACCTATAGCCGCATCAGCCACCAGCGCAAGACGCCGGAAGGCTGGCTGATGAGCATCGCCCGCATGCAGGTGATGCATGGCCTTCAGATCAGCGACGACGACCGTCGCACGCTGGTCAAATACCTGGCCGACAAACAGGGCCTGGCGCCCAGCGAAACCGATGGCGTGCGTTACGCCATGGAGCGTCGGCTCAATACCGTCGAGCACTTCGACACCCAGCTCAGCGAGACCTGTGGCCGTTGCCACTCGGGTGCCCGTGTCGCCTTGCAACGGCGCCCGGCCAAGGAGTGGGAACACCTGGTCCACTTCCACCTTGGCCAATGGCCGTCCCTTGAATACCAAGCTCTGGCGCGTGACCGCGACTGGCTGCCGATCGCCCTGCAGCAAGTGGTGCCGGACCTTGCCAAGCGCTTCCCGATGGACAGCGCGGCCTGGGACGAATGGCAGAAGGCCAAACCCAAGGCGGACGTACTGCCGGGGCAGTGGGCATTCAGCGGCCATATGCTGGCCAAGGGCGATGTACGTGGGGTGATGAGCGTCACGGCCGGAGAGGGCGATACCTTCAAGGTCGAGGTCAAGGGTGCTTACGCCGACGGTACACCGTTCAACGGCAGAGGCTCGGCCATCCTGTACAACGGTTATGAATGGCGGGGCAATGTGAAGGTTGGCGATGCCAACCTGCGCCAGGTGTTCGCCGCGCTGGATGGCGAAATGAAAGGCCGTATGTTCGAAGCCGATCACGATGAGCGCGGCCTGGACTTCAGCGCCGTAAAAGAAGGCAAGGCGCAGTTGCTGGCGGTACAACCGGCGTTCATCAAGGCCGGAGGTGAAAGCGAAATCACCCTGGTTGGCAGCGGCCTGACTGGCAAGCCGGACCTGGGCGCCGGGGTGGAAGTGACCGAAGTGCTGGAGCAGACCCCGACCCTGGTAAGGGTCAAGGCCCGTGCCGCGGCCGATGCCAGGCCAGGGCTGCGCGAGGTGGCGGTAGGTGCGCTCAAGGGCGTGAACCTGGCGGTTTACGACAAAGTCGATGAAGTGAAGGTCGTGCCGGCGTTCTCCATCGCGCGCATTGGCGAGAACGGTGCCTCCGTGCCGAAAGTGCAGGGGCGTTTCGAGGCCGAAGCCTGGGGCAAGGATGCCAATGGCCAGCCGCTGCGTATCGGCTACCTGCCGGCCAGCTGGAAGGTCGAGCCGTTCAACGAGCGTGCTGTCGAGGATGAAGACGTCAAGTTCGCCGGGCAGATGCAGGCCGACGGTGTGTTCGTGCCAGGCGGTGCCGGGCCCAACCCTGAGCGCAAGATGATGACCAACAACGCCGGTAACCTGAAGGTCATCGCCACGCTGGCCGACGGTGGCCAGACCGGCGAAGGGCACATGATCGTCACCGTACAGCGCTGGAATAACCCGCCGCTGCCGTAACGGCAGGCTGCAACGGTTTTCCAACGGATCGATTATCGGGAGGTCGCCATGGGCGTACTACTGAACCTGGTCGAACGCAACCTGCACGAAGTACAGGTTGATGCCGACCGCATGCTGTTCCATATCCCCAGCAGTTCGCTGTTCACCGCTGACGCGGTGACCGGCGGCATCATCGACACCTTGCGCCAGCAAGGCTGCTCGGCCGAGGAGCTGATGCAGCGCCTTGGCCAGCAGTTTGCCGGCGACGATATCCAGGACACCCTGCGCGAGCTGATCGCGCTGGAGCTGGTCAGCGACGGCTCGCCGCTGACCCCGGAAATCGCCCTCAGGCAAGTCGAGCGCACCGCACTTAACACCGTGGTGCTCAACGTCAACACCGGTTGCAACCTCAGCTGCACCTATTGCTACAAGGAAGACCTGGACAAGCCTTCCGCCGGCAAGAAGATGAGTACCGCCACCGCCGAAGCCTCGGTGGAGATGCTGCTCAAGGAGTCACCCAACGAGCAGCGCTACAGCGTGGTGTTCTTCGGTGGCGAACCGCTGTCCAACCGGCCGTTGATCGAGCACATGGTGGCTTACTGCGAGCGGCGGTTCGCCGAAGCGGGCAAGCAGGTGGAGTTCATCATGACCACCAACGCTACTTTGCTGACCGAAGAAATCATCGATTGGCTCAACGCCCACCGCTTTGGCCTGTCGATCAGCATCGATGGCCCCAAGACCGTGCATGACCGCAACCGTATTACCGTGGGCGGGCAGGGCACCTATGACGTGGTGCGGCGCAAGGCCGACCTGCTGCTGTCGCGCTACACCAGCCGGCCGGTGGGCGCGCGGGTCACGCTGACCCGTGGCATTACTGACGTTGAAACCATTTGGAACCACCTGTTCAACGAAATGGGTTTCGCCGAGGTCGGCTTTGCCCCCGTTACCTCTGGCGACATGGCCGACTTCAACCTCACTGGCGACGAGCTGGTGCAAGTCTTCGCCAACATGAAGGCACTCGGCCGGCGCTACCTGGAGGCGGCACTGGAGCACCGCAACATCGGGTTCTCCAACCTGCATCAGCTGATCACCGACATCCACGAAGGCCACAAGAAGGCCCTGCCGTGTGGCGCCGGGTTGAAGATGCTGGCAGTGGACCACGAAGGTGAGTTGAACCTGTGCCACCGCTTCACCGGCTCCAGCCTGCCCACCTTCGGTAACGTGCACCAGGGCGTGAAGCAGGCGCAGCTCAACGACTTCCTGTCGCAGCGCCTGGACCGCAGCAACACCGGCTGTGAAAGCTGTCGCATCCGCAACCTGTGCTCCGGCGGCTGCTATCACGAAAGCTATGCGCGCTACGGCGACCCGCAGCACCCGACGTATCACTACTGCGAACTGATGCGCGACTGGGTGGACTTCGGCATTGAAGTCTACAGCCGCATCATGGCCGCCAACCCGGCCTTCATCGATCGCTACATCACCCCGCGGAAGGCGCATTGACATGAAGCACTTGAAGCCCCTGAACAACAAGGCGCGCATCCTGGAGCAGGCCGCCGCCGAAGACCGTGTCGAAGACGTGATGGCAATGAGCGCGGTGGCCGGCTGCACGGCCACTACCGACCCCGGCTGGGAGGTGGACGCCTTTGGCGGCGTGAGCTCGCTGTGCCAGCCGATGGAGGCCGACCTTTATGGTTGTTCCGACCCTTGCTGGTGGCCGGCCCAGGTGCCGGACATGATGAGCACCTACCAGGACTGGAACGCCCAGGCGACCAACTCGGCAGAGGACTGGCGCAACCTCGGCACCGTGTTCCCGAAAGACAAGTGACGGCCCAACAAGAATGACAAGGGGAAACCGCATGAAAGCTGGACGCTGCGCGCCATTGGCGCTCACCATCGCCGCCATGGGCGCCGGGCTGGCACAGGCCGACGACACTGGCCCGGCACTGAAGGCTGGCCACGAATACATGATCGTGACCAACTACCCGAACAACCTGCATGTGGTCGATGTGGCCAGTGACACGGTCTACAAGAGCTGCCGGATGCCGGACAAGTTCGGCCCTGGCACCGCAATGATGGCGCCGGACAATCGCACCGCCTACGTGCTCAACAACCATTACGGCGACATCTACGGCATCGACCTGGACACTTGCAAGAACACCTTCCACGCCAACCTGTCCAGCGTAGCCGGTGAAGTCGGCCGGTCGATCTATTCGTTCGCCATCAGCCCAGACGGCAAAGAGGTGTATGCCACGGTCAACCCGACCCAGAGGCTGAACGACCATTACGTGGTCAAGCCACCCCGGCTGGAGGTGTTCAGCACCGCCGATGGCCTTCAGGCCAAGCCCGTACGCACCTTCCCGATGCCGCGCCAGGTGTACCTGATGCGCGCCTCCGACGATGGCAGCCTGTACGTTGCCGGGCCGGACATTTACAAGATGGACGTGAAGACCGGCAAGTACTCGGTAGCCCTGCCGCTGCGCAACTGGAACCGCAAAGGCTACAGCGCCCCGGATGTGCTGTACTTCTGGCCGCACCAGAGCCCGCGCCATGAGTTCACCATGCTGTACACCATTGCCAAGTTCAAGGATGACAAGCAGGACCCGGCCACCGCCGAACCGCTGTATGGCTACCTGAGCATCGACCTGAAGACCGGCAAGACCCACACCCAGGAGTTCGCCGACCTGACCGAGCTGTACTTCACCGGCCTGCGCTCGCCCAAGGATCCGAACCAGATCTACGGCGTGCTCAACCGCCTGGCCAAGTACGACATCAAACAGCGCAAGCTGATCAAGGCGGCTAATCTGGAGCACACCTACTACTGCGTGACGTTCGACAAGAAGGGCGACAAGCTTTACCTGGGCGGCACCTTCAATGACCTGGCGGTGTTCAACCCGGATACGCTTGAAAAGGTGAAGAACATCAAGTTGCCGGGTGGTGACATGTCTACCACGACGCCGCAGGTGTTCGTTCGCTAAACCGGTGTGTGCCTCTTCACGGGTAAACCTACAAAGGACGGCGCCACATTTGAGGCCGTTGGAGGTTTTTGTAGGAGCGGGTTCACCCGCGAAGAAGCCAGCACAGAAAACACAAGAACAACAAGAGAACGCCCATGCCCCAGCCAAGCTACACCCAGGGCAACCAGGACAAGCCCCTGCTGACCCAATGCATCGGCGACGCCTTCGACGCCACCGTGGCCCGCTTCCCCGAGCGTGAGGCGCTGGTGGTTCACCATCAGGCCCTGCGCTACACGTGGCGGCAACTGGCCGACGCCGTCGACCAGCACGCCCGCGCGCTGATGGCCCTGGGCGTGCAGCCCGGTGACCGTCTTGGCATCTGGGCACCCAACTGCGCCGAGTGGTGCATTACCCAGTTTGCCAGCGCCAAGGTTGGCGCGATCCTGGTCAACATCAACCCGGCCTACCGTTCCAGCGAACTGGACTACGCCCTTGGCCAGTCCGGCTGCCGCTGGGTGATCTGTGCCGATGCGTTCAAGACCTCCGATTACCACGCCACGCTGCAGGGCCTGCTCCCGGGCCTGGCCAACGGCCAACCGGGCGCGCTGATCTGCGAGCGCTTCCCCGAGCTGCATGGCGTGGTCAGCCTGGCGCTGTCGCCACCGCCGGGCTTCCTGGCTTGGCACGCATTGCAGGCCCGTGCCGAGGCCGTCAGCGGCGAGGCCCTGGCCGCGCGCCAGGCACAACTGCGTTGCGACGACCCGATCAATATCCAGTACACCTCAGGCACCACCGGTTTCCCCAAGGGGGCCACCCTCAGCCACAGCAATATCCTCAACAACGGGTACATGGTCGGTGAAAGCCTGGGCCTTACCGAGCACGATCGGCTGGTGGTGCCGGTGCCGCTGTACCACTGCTTCGGCATGGTCATGGCCAACCTTGGCTGCATGACCCACGGCAGCGCACTGATTTACCCCAGCGATGCCTTCGACCCGCTGGCCACGCTGCGGGCAGTGGCGCAGGAAAAAGCCACTGCGCTGTATGGCGTGCCGACCATGTTCATTGCCGAACTGGACCATCCGCAGCGTGGTGAGTTCGACCTGTCGAGCCTGCGCACCGGGATCATGGCCGGCGCGACCTGCCCGATCGAGGTGATGCGCCGGGTGATTGGCGAGATGCACATGGCCGAAGTGCAGATTGCCTATGGCATGACCGAGACCAGCCCGGTGTCCTTGCAGACCGGTGCCGCTGACGACCTGGAGCGTCGCGTGACCAGCGTCGGTCGCACCCAGCCCCGGCTGGAGAGCAAGGTGGTGGACGCCGAAGGCAACACTGTCCCGCGTGGCGAGATCGGCGAACTGTGCACCCGCGGCTACAGCGTGATGCTGGGTTACTGGAACAACCCCAAAGCCACCGCCGAGAGCATCGACGCAGAGGGCTGGATGCACACTGGCGACCTGGCGGTGATGGACGAGCAGGGCTATGTGCGTATTGTCGGACGCAGCAAGGACATGATCATTCGCGGCGGCGAGAACATTTATCCGCGCGAGCTGGAGGAGTTCTTCTTCACCCATCCGGCGGTGGCCGATGTGCAGGTGATTGGCGTGCCGTGCAGCAAGTACGGTGAAGAGATCGTGGCCTGGGTGCGCCTGCACCCGGGGCATGCTGTCAGTGAGGAAGCGTTGCGTGAGTGGGCGAGGGCGAGGATTGCGCACTTCAAGGTGCCCAGGTACTTCCGTTTTGTCGACGCGTTTCCGATGACGGTTACGGGTAAGGTGCAGAAGTTCCGGATGCGCGAGATCAGTGTCGAAGAGCTGTCTGCCAGATGACCTTTTACGTGGCCAAGGTGAACGCCTTGCTCAAGATTCGAACATCCTGCGCGGTCGCCCGTAGGAGCGGGTTCACCCGCGAAAGGGCCGGCCCTGCTGGCCAGTATCCCTGGCCATTCACCGTCGCAGTCGCCACCGTATTCGCGGGTAAACCCGCTCCTACGCAGCTCGGTGGTGGACACACATCGGGGGTTGGACACAGGCCGTCGTGTAGGAGCGGGTTCACCCGCGAAGAGGCCGGAACTGCTGGCCAATTTCTATCCGCCGTTCACCGTTGCTGCCGCCACCGTATTCGCGGGTAAACCCGCTCCTACGCAGCTCGGTGGTGGACACACATCGGGGGGTGGACACAGGCCGTCGTGTAGGAGCGGGTTCACCCGCGAAGAGGCCGGAACTGCTGGCCAATTTCCATCCGCCGTTCACCGTTGCTGCCACCACCGTATTCGCGGGTAAACCCGCTCCTACGCAGCTCGGTGGTGGACACACATCGGGGGTTGGACACAGGCCGTCGTGTAGGAGCGGGTTCACCCGCGAAAGGGCCGGCCCTGCTGGCCAGTGAACTACCTGTGTTAACGGTGTCATGCCCTCAGTCCTGCAGCCGTTCCGGGCTGTTGAAGTTGCTTAGCCGGCGATCACTCTCGGCGCACTCCAGCCCTTGCACCGCCTCGCGCAGCAAGGCCTTCTGCAAACTCCGCTCACCCGCTGTCCAGGCCTGCTCCAGCACCGGCAACACCCGCGTGGGCAGTACGCTGAACATCGGCTGCCAAAAACCACCCTGACGCACCATGGCCGCGCTGTTACCGGCCACTGCCAGCCGCAGCAGGCCCTCGATCAATTCGCGATCAACCAGCGGCGCATCGCAAGCCAGCACCACCACCCACCCATGACGTGCCACCCTGAGCCCGGCAATCACCCCCGCCAGCGGCCCGGGGAAGTCGGCTTCTGCATCGCCCACCAACCGGTCGGCGTATGCCCGGTAATCCGCCTGGTTGCGATTGCAGGAAATCACCAGGTCGTCGCTCAGTGGCCGCACCACTCGATGAACATGTGCAATTAACGGCTCGCCTCGCCAGTCCACCAGGCCCTTGTCACGGCCGCCCATGCGCTGGCCGCGGCCACCGGCGAGAATGAGGATGGAGCAGGGGGGAAGTGCATCAGGCATGAAAAAGGGTTCCGGGCAGTCATTGCCGGGAACCCTCCCATTTCACGCGGGGCTTGTCCAGTCAGCTTTCGCGGGGCACGGGTTGCCCGTCGCTGTCATGCGCCTGGCGTCGCTGTGACAGGCGCATCACCACCACGAAGAACACCGGCACGAACACCACCGCCAGCGTGGCGCTGAGCATGCCGCCGATCACCCCGGTGCCAATCGCTTGCTGGCTGGCAGAGCTTGCGCCGCTGGCGATGGCCAGGGGCACCACGCCGAGGATGAACGCCAGCGACGTCATCACGATCGGCCGCAGGCGCAGGCGAGCCGCTTGCACGGCGGCGTCGACGGCGTCCACGCCCTGGTCTACCAGATGCTTGGCAAACTCGATGATCAGGATGGCGTTCTTCGCCGACAGGCCGATCAGCGTGATCAGGCCAACCTTGAAGAACACGTCGTTGGGCATGCCGCGCAAGGTCACCGCCAGCACCGCACCGAGCACGCCGAGCGGAACGACCAGCAGCACCGCAGTCGGGATAGACCAGCTTTCGTACAGCGCAGCCAGGCACAGGAACACCACCAGCAGCGACAGCGCCATCAGCAGGGGGGCCTGGCTACCGGACAGCCGCTCCTGCAATGACAGGCCGGTCCATTCCAGGCCGGTACCGGCCGGTAGCTGCGCCACCAGCCGCTCGACTTCGGCCATGGCTTCGCCCGAGCTGTAGCCGGCGGCTGGCTCGCCAGAGATCGACACCGCCGGGTAACCGTTGTAGCGGGTCAGTTGCACCGGGCCGCTGACCCACCTGGCCTGAACGAACGCACCCAGTGGCACCATCTTGCCGCTGTCGTTGCGCACGTGAATGTTCAGCAAGTCTTCAACCTGGCTGCGCTGGTCACCTTCGGCCTGCACCACCACCCGCTGCATACGGCCCTGGTTGGGGAAATCGTTGACGTAGCTGGAGCCCACGGCCACGTCCAGCACCGTGCCGATATCGGCAAACGACACGCCCAGTGCATTAGCCTGGCGGCGGTCGATTTCCAGTTGCACCTGCGGGCTTTCCGCCAGCGAGGCTTCGCGCACGTTGGTCAGCACCTTGCTTTTGCTGGCGCTTTCGAGCAACTGGTCACGGGCTGCCATCAGCTCGGCGTGGCCCATGCCGCCACGGTCCTGAAGGCGAAATTCGAAACCGGTCGACTCACCGAGCCCGTCGATGGGGGGCGGCAGCACCGAATAGGCTATCGCGTCCTTGAGCTGGGTGAAGGCCATGGTCGCGCGGTCGGCGATCGACTGGGCACTGTCGTCGGCGCTGCGCTCGGACCAGTCCTTGAGGGTGGTGAAGGCCAGCGCCGCGTTCTGCCCGCTACCGGAGAAGCTGAAGCCGAGGATCAAGGTGGTGTTGCCCACGCCTGGTTCTTCGGCGTTGTGCGCCTCGATCTGCGCGGCTACCTGTTCGGTGCGCATGCGGCTGGCGCCCGGCGGCAGTTGAATGTCGGTAATGGTGTAGCCCTGGTCTTCGGTGGGCAGGAACGCCGTAGGCAGCTGGCTGAAGCCGTAGCCCAGCACCGCCAGCAGCACCGCGTACACCAGCAGGTAGCGGCCGCTGCGCTTGAGCGCTTGCACCACCCAGCGCTGGTAGCCGTTGCTCATGCGTTCGAAGCGGCGATTGAACCAGCCGAAGAAGCCTTTGCGTTCATGGTGCTCGCCCTTGGCCACGGGTTTGAGCAGGGTGGCGCACAATGCCGGGGTCAGGCTGAGGGCGAGAAACGCCGAGAACAGGATCGACACCGCCATCGACAGCGAGAACTGCTGGTAGATCACCCCCACCGAGCCTTGCATGAAGGCCATGGGCAGGAATACCGCCACCAGCACCAGCGTGATGCCGACGATTGCACCGCTGATCTGGCCCATGGCCTTGCGTGTGGCGTCCTTGGGCGGCAAGCCTTCTTCGGCCATGATGCGTTCGACGTTCTCCACCACCACAATGGCATCGTCGACCAGAATGCCGATGGCCAGTACCATGCCGAACAGTGTCAGCACATTGACCGAGAAGCCCATGGCCAGCATCACGGCGAAGGTGCCCATCAATGCCACTGGCACGACCAGGGTCGGGATCAGTGTGTAGCGCAGGTTCTGCAGGAACAGGAACATGACTGCGAACACCAGCAGCATGGCTTCGAACAGGGTGTTGATGACCTGCTCGATCGACACCTTGACGAACGGCGAGGTGTCGTAGGGGATGTCGTACTTGACGCCTTCCGGGAAGTAGCGCGCCAGGTCCTGCATCTTCGCCCGTACCAGGGTAGCGGTTTCCATGGCGTTGGCGCCGGGTGACAACTGCACGCTGAAGGCCGTGGCCGGTTTGCCGTTCAGGCGCGTGCCGTACTGGTATTCCTGGGCGCCGATTTCAACCCGGGCGACATCCCCGATGGTGACCGTGGAGCCGTCCGGGTTGGCACGCAGGACAATGGCAGCAAACTCTTCGGGGCTGCTCAACTGGCCTTTGACCACCACGTTGGCGGTGATTTCCTGGGTGCTGCGGCTGGGCAGATCGCCGATGCTGCCAGGGGCGACCTGGGCGTTCTGCGCGGCGATGGCTTCGGCCACATCGTTGGGCGTGAGGTTGAAGCCAATCAGCTTGCGCGGGTCGATCCAGATGCGCATGGCGCGTTCGGAGCCATACAACTGGGCCTTGCCGACGCCCTTGAGGCGGCGGATTTCGTCCATCACGTTACGTGCCAGGATGTCCGACAGCGCGGTTTCATCGAGCTTGCCGTCTTCGGAGGTGAGGGTGGCCAACAGCAGAAAGCCGGTGGACACTTTCTCCACCTGCAGGCCCTGCTGGGTGACCGGGCGTGGCAGGCGCGACTCGACCACCTTCAGGCGGTTCTGCACGTCGACCTGGGCCAGGTCCGGGTGGGTGCCCGGGGCGAAGGTGGCGGTGATGGTGGCGCTGCCCAGGCTGCTCTGCGACTCGAAGTACAGCAGGTTGTCGGCGCCATTGAGCTCTTGCTCGATCAGGCTGACCACGCTTTCGTCCATGGTCGCCGCCGAGGCGCCTGGGTACACGGCGTAGATTTCCACCTGCGGCGGTGCCACGTTGGGGTACTGGGCCACCGGCAGCTGCGGGATGGCCAGCGCGCCGGCCAGCAGGATGAACAGTGCGACCACCCAGGCGAATACCGGGCGATCGATGAAGAATTGCGGCATGAATCAGGCCCTCACTGGCCGGTATGCTGTGCGATGGGCGGGGCAGCGGGTGCGTTGTCGACCTGCACCTGGTCACCGGCCTTGATGTGCTGCAGCCCTTCGACCACCACCCGCTCGCCGGCCGCCAGGCCTTCACTGACGACCCAGCGGTCGCCCTGGGCGCTGCCCAGTACAACCTGGCGGTCGCTGACCCGGGCGTGCTGGTCTACCACCAGCACCTTCGGCACACCGGCGCTGTCACGCAGGATGGCGCGTTGCGGCACGCTCAGGCCCTTGGGTTGCACTGCTTGCTCCAGGCGTACCCGCACGTAGCTGCCTGGCAGCAGGTCGAGGTCCGGGTTGGGGAACTCGCTGCGCAGGGTGATCTGGTTGGTGCTGGGGTCGACGCTGATGTCGGAGAACAGCAGCTTGCCCGGCAGCGGGTAGGCGCTGCCGTCATCCTGGATCAGCGTGGCGCGTGCCTGGCCGTCGCCCACCTGCTGCAATTCGCCAGCGCGCAGGGCGCGGCGCAGTGCGTTGAGCTCACGGGTAGACTGGGTGACATCGGCATGGATCGGGTCCAGCTGCTGGATGGTCGCCAGCGGGGTGGTTTCGTTTTGCCCGACCAGCGCGCCTTCGGTGACCTGGGCGCGGCCGATACGGCCGGAGATCGGCGCGGTCACGGTGGCATAGCCGAGGTTCAGCCGTGCGCGCTCCAGCGCCGCCCTGGCTTCGGCCACTTCGGCATCGGCCTGCAGGAAACTGGCCTTGGCGTTGTCGTATTCCTGGCGGCTGACGGCTTTGTCGTCGACCAGCTCGCGGTAGCGCTGCTCTTGCAGGCGCGCCTGATACCGGGTGGCCTCGGCCTTGGCCAGCGTGGCGCGGGCGCTGTCGTGGTCGGCCTTGAACGGTGCCGGGTCGATCAGGAACAGTACATCACCCTGCTTGACGTCGCTGCCTTCGCGGTACACCCGCTTGAGCACCACGCCTGCGACCCGCGCACGCACTTCGGCGGTGCGTGGCGCGAGGATACGGCCGCTGAGTTCGCTGCTGATGGCCAGTGGCTGCAGTTGCAGGGTTTCCACGCGCACTTGCGCAGTGGGTGCCTGTTCGTCTGGCTCGGCGCTGTCGCTGCAACCGGCCAGGGACAGGCTCAGCAATGCCATGAGCGCCAACGGGCGCAGGCACGGGGAGAGGGTAGTAGGCATGCGGATCTTCCGATGATGACCGTGTATATGCTAAGGCAGACGCTGCCTTGGCGGCTGTTAATACCTGTAGGACGAGTGTGAAAAAGTGTGAAGAATGATCCTGTCGAGTGGTTGGGTTCTATATTCTGCATGGGCCTGTGCTGGCCTCTTCGCGGGTGAACCCGCTCCTACGGGGACCTGCAGCAGCGGGTTTACCCGCGAAGCGCTCGCCACAGGCTTACTTCAACCCAGACGCCCAAGCACCTATGCCGAATATTTTCCTGGTCGAAGACGACAGCGCCCTGTCCGAGCTCATCGCCAGCTACCTGCAACGCAACGACTTCCATGTCCAGGTGATCGCCCGGGGCGATCATGTACTGGACGAGTACCGTCGGCAAAGGCCTGACCTGGTCATCCTTGACCTGATGCTGCCGGGCATCGATGGCCTGCAGCTGTGCCGGCTGCTGCGCCAGGAGTCGCAGACCCTGCCAATCCTCATGCTGACGGCCCGCGACGACAGCCATGACCAGGTGCTTGGCCTGGAAATGGGGGCCGACGACTACGTGACCAAACCCTGTGAGCCACGCGTGCTGCTGGCCCGCGTGCGCACGCTGCTGCGCCGCAGCAGTGTCAACGAACCGCGCCTGGAAAACGACCTGATCCTGATTGGTGGCCTGCGCATCGACCTGGCCGAGCGCACGGTGAGTTGGCGCGGCGAGGAGGTGGAGCTGTCCAGCGGCGAGTACAACCTGCTGGTGGTGTTGGCGCGCAATGCCGGTGAGGTGATGAACCGCGACCGTATCCTGCAACAACTGCGTGGCATTGAGTTCAATGGCACCGATCGCTCCGTTGACGTGGCCATTTCCAAACTGCGGCGCAAGTTCGACGATAACGCCGGCGAAGCGCGCAAGATCAAGACCGTGTGGGGCAAGGGCTACCTGTTCAGCCGTGTCGAGTGGGAGTGCTGATCGGCCATGCTCAAGATCCTGGTGCGGTTGTACCTGGTGATCATCGTCGCCTACGCCGGCGCATTGCTGTTCATCCCTGACACCATTGTCGGCCTGTTCCGCGACCGGTTCATGGCCTACAACCTGGACCAGGCCAAGGGCGTACAGGCGTTGATCGTGCGCCAGTTCCGCCAGGCCCCGCGCGAGCAGTGGCCAGCGGTGGAGCAGGAACTGGCCAGTGATTTCGCGCCGCTGGAGCTGCAGCTGCTGCGCAGGGATCAGGCCGGTTTGAGCGATGAGGAGCAGGCGCGCCTGGCGCAGGGGCTGTACGCAGTGCGCATTGCCGAGTGGGGCTATTACGAGACGGTGCTGGCGCCGCTGGACAAGGAGTGGCTGGTACGCCTGCATTCCCCGCCGGACCCGCTGGACATCAACGTGCTGTCGTGGGGCGTGACCGTATTGATTGGTGCAGCCATGCTGGGCTGCCTGCTGCTGTGGGTATGGCCGCACTGGCGTGATCTGGAGCGCCTCAAGGAGACCGCTCGGCGCCTGGGCCAGGGGCAGATGGCTGAGCGTACGCACATTTCGCCTCACTCCAACATTGGTGAGCTGGCCGGGGTATTCGACACCATGGCCAGTGACCTGGAACGCCATGTCAACCAGCAGCGTGAACTGCTCAATGCGGTATCGCACGAGTTACGCACGCCACTGACCCGGCTGGACTTCGGCCTGGTGCTGCTGTTCGACGAAGTGCCGCCAGCCAGCCGCAAGCGCCTGCTGGAGCTGGTCGGGCATGTGCGCGAGCTGGATGAACTGGTGCTGGAGCTGCTGTCCTACAGCCGGTTGTACAACGCCGATCAGGCGCGGGAGCGGGTGGAGGTATCGCTGCTGGAGCTGGTCGACAGTGTGCTTGGCGGCTTTGCCGAGGAGCTCGATGGCCGGGGTATCCATTGGGAAGTGCGGGCCGAGGGTGAGTTGCCGCGCTTTGTACTGGACCCGCGGCTGACGGCGCGCGCGGTGCAGAACCTGGTGCGCAATGCCATGCGCTATTGCGATGAAAGCCTGTTGCTGCGCTTGCGCCTGGAAGCCGATGGCGCCTGCTTGCTGACGGTGGAGGATGACGGGATTGGCGTCCCTGTGGAGGAGCGCGAGCGGGTGTTCCAGCCGTTCTACCGTCTGGACCGCAGTCGCGATCGCAACACCGGTGGTTTTGGCCTGGGGTTGGCCATCAGCCGTCGGGCGATCGAGGGGCAGGGTGGCACCTTGACCCTGGCGCAGTCGGCGCTGGGTGGGGCACAGTTCAGGATTCGTTTGCCCGCCGGATGATGTTTCGCCTGTTCTGCCAGCTGGCTTGATCACAACGCAAAGCGGTCTTGGCTTCCTGCAACACCTGGGCAGGGACGGCGCCGCCACGCGCTGCTCGGCCCCAGCGGGTCCAGCCCTTCAACGCCTATCGCGAACGCTTCACCTCACAGCCGGGCAGCCAAGCGCGAAGTTGTCCAGCGTTCGGGCTTTTTCTTGGGGGCTACATCTTGTAGCTTTACAGGTCGTTCATTCAGGGAGCTGAACATGCAAGGCAAGGCCCGCAAGATCGTCCAGGCCATTCTCTATGAGGCCATCGCCGTCGCCTGTGTGGCGCCAGCGCTGGAGCTGGCGTTCGGCGCCGGCATGGCGCAGTCGACCGTGCTCTCGGTGCTGATGTCGGGTATCGCGATGAGCTGGAACATGGGCTACAACTGGGTGTTCGAACGTTGGGAAGCGCGCCAGCACAAGCGTGAGCGCACCTTATTGCGGCGCCTGCTGCACGCGCTGGGTTTCGAGGGTGGGCTGGTGGTGATTCTGCTGCCGCTGGTGGCGTACTGGCTGGACGTGAGCCTGTGGGCGGCACTGCTGACCAACCTGGCGCTGTTCGTGTTCTTCTTCGTTTACGCCTTTGTCTTCCAGTGGGGCTTCGACAAGGTGTTCGATGTGCCGCTTTCGGCGCAGCAGGCCAAGTGTTGACTTCTGGCTGCGAGGCAGGCTAAGTTCCTACCCATGAACACATTCCCGCACGTGAACGCCATTATTATTACCGCCATTATCAGCTTGGCGGGCTAGCGCGTACGTGCACCGAACCCGCCCTGGAGGCGGGTTTTTTCTCTCTGACTCCTGGGCAACGTAAAAATAGCCAAGGAGTCATCGATGACCAGCTTCAGTGTCCCTCGTACTACCGTCACCCCCCAGCAACTGCTGTCGGAGCAGGTGCGGCGCATTCTTGCCGCGCCGGTGTACGACCTGGCCATCGAAACGCCCCTGCAAGCGGCCCCGGCCTTGTCTGCCGCCCTGGGCAACCAGGTATTGCTCAAGCGCGAAGACCTGCAGCCTACGTTTTCGTTCAAGATCCGGGGCGCCTACACTCGCCTGTCGCGTCTGACCGATGTGCAGCGTGAGCGCGGGGTGATCACCGCTTCGGCGGGCAACCATGCCCAGGGCGTGGCCTTGGCAGCATCTCATCTGGGTATCAAAGCAACGATCGTCATGCCCACCACCACGCCATCGTTGAAAGTGGAAGGTGTGCGTTCGCGCGGCGGGCATGTGGTGCTGCATGGCGAGAGCTTCCCGCATGCGCTGGCCCATGCACTGAAGCTGGCCGACAGCGAAGGCGCCACCTTCGTGCCACCGTTCGATGACCCGGATGTGATCGCCGGGCAGGGTACCGTGGCCATGGAGATCCTCCGTCAGCGCCCGGGGGCGCTGGACGCGATCTTTGTGCCTGTGGGCGGTGGGGGGTTGATCGCCGGGATCGCCGCCTATGTGAAGTACCTGCGCCCTGACGTGAAGGTGATCGGCGTCGAACCGGTGGATTCCAACTGCCTGCAGGCTGCCATGGCCGTCGGCGAACGCGTGATCCTGCCGCAGGTCGGCACCTTTGCCGATGGCGTGGCGGTGGCGCAGATCGGCGCCCATTGCTTCGAGCTGTGCCGCCACTTTGTCGACGAGGTGGTGACGGTGAGCAGTGACGAGCTGTGCGCGGCGATCAAGGATATCTACGACGACACCCGTTCGATCACCGAGCCGTCCGGGGCCTTGGCCGTGGCCGGGATCAAGAAGTACGTGGCGCGTGAAGGTGTGCAGGGGCAGACCCTGGTGGCCATCGACTCCGGGGCGAACGTCAATTTCGACCGCTTGCGCCACGTGGCCGAGCGGGCCGAGCTGGGTGAGCAGCGCGAGGCGATCATCGCCGTGACAATTCCGGAACAGCCGGGCAGCTTCCGGGCCTTTTGCCAGGCACTGGGCAAGCGGCAGATCACCGAATTCAACTACCGCTTCTACCCTGGCAAGGAGGCGCGCCTGTTCGTGGGCGTGCAGACCCACCCGGTGCACGACCCGCGTGAGCAGTTGCTGGCCAGCTTGCGGGAGCAGGGGTACAGCGTGCTGGACCTGACCGACAACGAGCTGGCAAAGCTGCATGTGCGCCATACCGTGGGCGGGCATGCCGCGTCAGGGGCTGATGAGCGGGTCCTGCGCTTCGAGTTCCCCGAACGGCCAGGGGCGTTGCTGGGGTTTCTGGAGCGGTTGGGCAAACGTTGGAATATCAGCCTGTTCCATTACCGCAACCATGGTGCGGCGGAGGCGCGGGTGTTCGCTGCTTTGGAAGTACCAGCGGACGAATTGGCGAGCTTGCCGTTGACGCTGGACGAGATGGGGTACCGGTATTGGGACGAGACTGACAACCCGGCGTACAAGCTGTTCCTGGGCTGAGGCACCTGTGTGGCCAATGCAGGCGTGTCTAGCCGCTTGCTTGCCGCCTTTGTTCGCAGCGTGATCGCCCCGTCCAAAGGGCAGGGCGATCTCCTGCAGGGAACTGCGCGAGCCAACGCGTGGGTTTCAACGCTCGCGCATGAAAAAGCCGGCAACGAACTTGCGGAACGTTTCAAGGCTTTTGAAGTCGGCGTAGCGCTTGAAGTTCTCGGTATCCGGCTCGGGGCCGATGGGCTGTTCCAGCAGCGACACTGACAACACCCGGTCCTGGTCCGAGGTCAGCACCAGTTCATCCATCACCTGCCCACCGATCACGGGGCGACGCATCTGCACTTTCACCCCTTTACTGGCCATCCAGTCGATCAGCGACACCAATGCCTTGAGCGGCTCGCGCTCTTCATCGCGGTACACCGGGAACAGGTGCGCGCGCGACAGCACGGGCACACTGGCCACATGAATCAGCTCATAGAAATGGCTACCGGCGCTGGTCGGCGAGTAGATCATCAGCGCCAGCAACGGCCCGGTGGTGCGGCTCCCGCCCCAGTACAGGTGATGCCCCTGGAAGTCGAAGCCGTCTTCGCTGCGGTTGTTGAACAACTTGCGCCCTTTGATCTGGTCGACGCAGTCCAGCAGCAGGCCATGGCGGCGATGGTTGCCAAACACAGAGGCCTCGCGCAGACGGGACTTGAGCATCATCATGTGCTTCATGTCCAGGCGGGTTTCCAGGTAGTTGCTGGCGGGCACCCGCTCCAGCAGCGGATAGCGGCTGGCCACGCTGCGCAACTCGGCAAACTGCGTGGTCAGGTCTTTTTTCAGGTGGGTGGCGTAAAGGTTGAGCCCGCTGGTTTCAATCCAGGTCAGCAGCAGTGACAGCAGGCGCTGCTGTTCGCGTCTGTCGTTGCCATCGCCGACGGCACCGGCCGTGCCAGCACGGAAGTCGCTGATCAGGCGCAAGGGTGTGTCGGGTGGCAGCCAGGCGGCGGGGGGGACAGGGTCATTTTCGCGTTCGGCGGCTTCCCGCTCGTCCTTGGTGAACGGGCAGCCTGGCGCGTGCTCGGCAGTGCCCGGGTTGTTCTTGAGGAAGAGCGTACCGGTGCTGCCGTTGAGGGTGACGTTGAGCACCGGCAAGGCATCGTTGCGGCAGTCGCAAGCCAGCCACTGGTTGGCGTTGCGCACTTTCATCAGTAGCTGGTTGGCCTGTAGCAGGCGCGGGCCGGCGAGGCTGCCGGTGGCAAAGCCGACCAGCAGTTCCTCTTCAGCGGGGGTCAGGCTGCGCACCTGGGTGGCGGTTTTGTCGATGATTCGCATGAAGCAGCTCCAAGCTACGAGCCTCAAGCTTCAAGCAAAGTCGCGCGGCTTTCAACTCGTCGCTTGGCTGCCGCCGAACATCTTCGCGGCGCGGGCGCGAATCTCGTCGGGGGTCAGGTCCTCTTTGTGGGTGGACACGAACCAGATGTTGCCAAACGGATCTTTCAGGGTGCCGCTGCGGTCACCGTAAAACTGGTCGGTCAAGGGATGTAACTGGATGCCCCCGGCGGCCAGGGCCTGGGCGTAGACCTTGTCGCAGTCTTCAACATACAAGTGCAGGCCAACACCCGCACCGCTGAGCTTCTGGCTGGCGGTGAGGCCGCCTTCCATGTCGCAGGGGTCGCCCAGCATCAGCGACGAATCGCCGATTCTCAGTTCGGCATGGCCAACGCGACCGCCCGGGGCATCGAGGCGGAACATTTCCTTCGCGCCAAAGGCTTGCTTGTAGAACTCGATGGCCTTGGCGGCGTCGTTGATGGCCAGGTAGGGCGTGATGCTGTGCTGGCCTTCGGGGATGGGTTTGACTGCCATGTTCGACTCTCCTGTGCAATGGGCGCCGAAAGGCGCCCTGTTGCTTAGAGTCGTTCGCCCAGATGGAAAATCGACAGTGACGCTAGATCGATTGTCTATAAGCGCGGCGGTCAGAAGATGTAGTCGGTGGTCAGGAAGCTCGACTGGCGGTTGCGAATGATCTCGCTGATCAGCGCTTTGTTGGCCTCCTGGAAGCGGGTGGCGACCAGCGTCCGGATGGAGAACACACGCAAAGCGTCATCCACCGAGAGCGTGCCCTCGGCGCTGTTCTTGCGGCCGTTGAACGGGTAGGTGTCAGGGCCGCGTTGGCACTGAGCATTGATGTTGATGCGCCCGACCTGGTTGGCGAAGATGTCGACGAGGCTGCCGATGGTGGCCGGGTCGTTGCCGAACAGGCTCAGTTGCTGGCCGTAGTCGGAGTCCAGCACATAGTCGATCACTGTCTGCAGGTCGCGGTAGGGCACCACCGGTACCAGCGGGCCGAACTGCTCCTCGTGGTACACGCGCATTTCCCGGCTGACCGGGTACAGCAAGGCCGGGTAGAAGAATGAGCCGCGGCTGTGCCCGCCATTTTCGTTGAGCACGCGCGCGCCCTTGGCCGTCGCATCGGCAACCAGGCCATCGAGGTAGTCGACCTTGCCAGGCTCGGGCAATGGTGTCAGCGCCACGCCAGGTTCCCACGGCATGCCGGGCTTGAGCGCCGCCAATTTGCGCTGAAACTTGTCGAGGAAGGCCTCGACCACATCCTCGTGCACGAACAGGATCTTCAGTGCCGTGCAGCGCTGGCCGTTGAACGACAACGCCCCGGTGACGGCCTCTTCGACAGCGTTGTCGAGGTCGACCTGGGGTAGCACGATGCCAGGGTTTTTGGCGTCCAGGCCCAGTGCGGCGCGCAGACGATGCGGGCGTGGGTGCAGTTTTTTCAGGTCGCTGGCGGCCTTGTGGGTGCCGATGAAAGCGAATACATCGACCTTGCCGCTGGCCATCAGCGCGCTCACCGTTTCCCGGCCGCGTCCATAGATGACATTGATCACGCCTGCCGGGAAGCTGTCGCGGAACGCTTCGAGCAAGGGGCGAATCAGCAGTACGCCGAACTTGGCCGGCTTGAACACCACCGTGTTGCCCATGATCAGCGCCGGGATGAGCGTGGTGAAGGTCTCGTTCAGCGGGTAGTTGTAAGGCCCCATGCACAGGGCCACGCCCAGCGGGGCGCGACGGATCTGGCCGAGGGTGCCTTGTTCCAGCTCGAAGCGGCTGGAGCGGCGGTCCAGGTCCTTGAGGGCGTTGATGGTGTCGACGATGTAGTCGCAGGTGCGGTCGAATTCCTTTTCTGAATCCTTCAGGTTCTTGCCGATCTCCCACATCAGCAGCTTGACCACGGCCTGGCGCTGTTCACGCATGCGGGCAAGGAAGGATTCCACATGCTGGATACGCTCGGCCACGCGCATGTTCGGCCAGGCGCCACGGCCTTTGTCATAGGCCTGCACGGCAGCATCGAGGGCGGTCAGCGCGGTCTCGGCATCCAGCAGCGGGGCGCTGCCCAGTATGACCTGATGCTCTTCTTCGCCTTGCTTGAGCCATACCGGGCTGCGCACCGTGGCCAACGGGCCGTCCCAGCGCCTGAGCTCACCGTTGACCAGGTAGTCGCGTTGTTCCAGTGGGGCTCCCAGGCGCCAGGTTTCCGGGATGTTCTCGGCGCTGGGGAAGAGTGAATCGAGCAAACGGTCCATGGGTACTGCACCTCACATCAAAGGGCGGTTTTCAAGTCAGTTGAATCGTTTCAGCTTGGAGCATGCACTGGCTGTCGGAAAAACACCAGTCTGGTTCAACATGGCCACCCATGCCTGCCCGGCAATCCGTCAGCGGCCTGAGAGACGTTGATGCAAGTCGTCAAAGGTTATTCATGGATAGCCAAGTGGCCAGCTGAGCGTGATGGGCACGGTTATAGCAAATGTTTTGTTGAGCGTCGGTTTGATGCGGGGAATTTGACGCCATGAAACTTGATCTAAAGTCAGCCAGAAGCCGCTTGCCAAAGCGTTTGCAGGCATCTTAAATTGTTACTGAATGTGATAATAAAGTTGCAAGCCACACTATAAAAATCAAAGTGTTAAGTGTTTTTGCTGGATTTTTCTCTTTTTCCGATTGGCCAATAGTGCACTTCAAAAGGACGTCGAAGAAGAAATGAAAAAGACCTTGACGACTGTGGCGCGCAAGCTCCTGTCGCCCTCCATGCGCTACGAAATCAGGCTGCTGGCCAGCAAAATGCGAGAAATGATGGCGCGTGCCTGTCTCTGGCGTTGGGAAGTCGCCAGGTTTCGCCCGCAACAGGAGAGCCCGTACGAAATCCTCTACATCGGCCGCAAGCAGCAACGGGAAATGGCCAAGTTGCTGATTGGGGGCAAGGGCCAGGGCAGCGCATCGATCGTGGACGGCGCAAGTGCCACGGCGGCTGCCAGCCACGTCGTGGTCATCAGCGAAATGCCCACGTCGGGGGCGCTGTCAGTGCCACACTACCTGAGCGCCGTGGTGCCGCTGGGGCGACCGCTGGAGGACATCACTGCGCGCTATGACAGCGAACTGCGGCGCAGCATTCGTAAGAACCGGCCGCTGTATCACATGCGCCAAGCCCTTTCGGACGAAGAAATCGCCATGGCCGACCGGGATTTGCTGCGCCCTTATGCTTCGGCCCGGCAGGGCATTCATGCCGCGCAGTTTCCTACCGAAGAGGTGTTCCGTATTGCCAAGAGTGTCGGCCGGCTTGACTTGATCATGTTGGGCGATGAAGTGATCGGCTGTCACCTGGGGTGTGAAGTGGTTCGCGGCGGCAAGCGTTACTGGAGCACGTTGCGCTTTGGCTATTGCGAGGCGGTGTTTTCCGATGCGAAGAAACTGCGCGAGGTGAATTCGATCACCACCTTCATGGCGCTTGAATGGGCACTGGAGCAGGGCTTCGATTATTACGACATCGGCCTGTGTCTGGCGCGCCCGGACGACGGCCTGCTGAAGTGGAAGCGCCGCCGCGGTGGTGATATCGATTCGCTGGGTAACCATGCGTACCTGTTTGTCCGCCTGCCCAAGACCGGTACGGCAAAGTTCTTGTGGGATACGCCGATGTTCGCGGTCGAAGGCGACAAGCTGACGTTGCATCTGGGGCTCCCGGATGGCCCAAGCGATGAGGAAGTTGCCAGTCGCTATCACGAAATGGTGTTTGGTGGCCTGCACAAGATTTATCTCTATGGCGGCAGCGGGGCAGGCGAACCGTTTGTGCAAACGTTGCGCAGCCGTTACGCCAGCTTGCAATCACCGCCCACCATGGAAAGAGTCACGAGCAATTGAGTAACTGCCAGGGATGCTTTGATCTGGCGCCTAGGCGCTGTAAGAAAAGCCTTGATACTTGTTCATGCTGCGTTGAAAACCGCCTCGGAATGCTCATGTACTCCAGTACAGTCGGGCGCGACCCCGGCCGTTCCTCGGCTGTTTTCGCCTTGCCTGACCCGCGTCTCAAGACTTTTCGTACAGCGCCTAGCGCCGGGCTCCACACTTCGCCATCAAGGGAGGACGCTTCATGGGAAGCGACATCTCGCAGTTCAGTGCATCGCCCGCAGCCAGGCAACACAGCTGGACCTTGGCCGCCTACCGCCACATGGCGCGCAAACGGCTGGGTGGAAAAACGGCGACCGATCTCAAGAGCGTCGCCACCAAGTGCTGGGACATCGCCCCGGGCGAAGCCACGGTTTCGCCGCCGGCCATTTTCCTGCCTGGTCAGCTGGAGCGGGTGACGGGCTGGGAAGGCAAGCGGTTTTACCCCTACGTGCACCCGGCGCAGACCATGGAGGGGGGCGTCAACACATTGCAAGGGCCAACCCGTGGCTACTTGATCAAGGATGTATGGCTGGTCGAAGGGGCGTTGTACAAGGGCAAAGCCAGCCATTGGCTGTCACAGAAGCCGAGTACCTTCCCGACCATCCTCATCGACAATGAAATCGACCGCGCTGCAATCTACTGCACGCAAAACGGTAACGCCTGGTTCGGCACCTGGTTGATGGAAGACTGTCCGACCTATGCGCTGGCCTGCAACGAGGGCATCCCGGTGACCACCGCCCCGTCTGCCAGGTATCCGCTGTTTACCCAGGCACCGGCCTATGAAGACTGGCTGGACATGAAGCCTTTGCGCCTGCGCAGTGCGTTCTTCCGTGAGCTGGTGCTGTTCGATGACCAGAGCAACAACCGCAGCCGGCATGCTCGCTACCGAGCCATGGGTGACAAGCTGCTCTCGCATGTGTCGTACACGCAGCACCCGGGGGTTTTCCTGTTGCGGGGCGGTGATGGTGACCTGCGCCTGTTGCGCAACGAGCTGGAGCTTGCCGAACACTTGCGTACTACCCGCGGTTTTCGCATCGTCAACCCGCTGAAGTCCGATGTGCCGAGCATTATCGCGGCATGCGCCGGGGCTAAAGTGGTCATCGGGGTGGAGGGTAGCCAGTTGGTGCATGGCGTGAATGTGCTGCAGGCTGGAGGCTGCCTGCTGACTTTGCAGCCGCCGAACCGTTTCGTCAGTTACTACAAATACCTGACGGATCGTGACCAGCAGCATTTTGGCTTTGTGGTAGGCCTGCCGGAAGGCGATGGTTTCAGGATCGATATTGACGAAGTGGAGCGCACGTTGGATCTGTTCCCACGATAAGTGTGTAGTATCGGTGCATGGATCCGCGGCGGGCAGGGCAGTAGAGGATGATCGAGGTATCACGGTTTTGGCGCGACCCTGCCTTGCCGTTCGTCGAAGCCCGACGGGTAGGGGACGGGCGCAAGGTGTGCTACGCCGCGCACTCTCACGAGAGCTTCTCCATCGGGGTGATCACGGGGGGACGTAGCACTTACATCAACAGTGACCAGTGCGTTGAGGTGGGGGCGGGTACCACCGTGTTGATGAACCCGGGCGTGGTGCATACCTGCAACCCTGTTGCCGGGGAACCCTGGTCTTACCTGATGCTGTTCGTCGATCAGCCTTGGTTGCAGGCAGTGGGTTTTACCCTGCCAACACAGACCTGGAGCCGCTCACCTGTGTTGTACGGGCGGCTGTTGCAGGCCTTTGCCGACCTGTTCGACGCCAGGCTGCCTGATCGGGAAACCCGCCTGGCGGCCCTGTTCAGCGAGCTGCCGGGCATGCTTGCCCGTAATGCCAGCGAGATTGACCAGGGCAATCCACGGCTGGATGCAGCGGCTGCTTTCATACGCGCCCACCGCAGTGACCCGCTCAGCCTCGAAGACATCTGCGGGGCTTGCGGCCTGTCCCGCTCCTACCTGATTCGTGCGTTTCGCCAACGCTTCGGCCTGACGCCGCATGGTTACCTGCTAGACCAGCGTGTACAGCTGGCCCGGGCGCAGTTGCGCCAGGGCCGCTCAATTGCTGAAGTTGCACAGGAGGCCGGGTTCGCTGATCAGGCACACCTGCAGCGGGCATTCAAACAGCACCTGGCGGCGACACCGGGGCATTACAGAAATGCTGTCGCTAGCCTCGGTGCTCCTGCAGGAGCCGTGCATGCCTTAAAGGATCAGGTAAACCGCACTGGCAACCAGTAACACGGCCAGGCTCCGATTGAGCATGCGCAGGTGACGTGGGTTGTCCAGGTACCGGCGAATCACGCTGCCGGCCCAGGCCCAGCAGGCCACGGAGATGAAACAGATCGGCCCGTAGATCCAGGTAAACAGCCACAGCAAGTGCTGTTCACCACCGGTGTAGGCACCCACCCCGGCAACGGCTGCCAACCAGGCTTTGGGGTTCAGCCACTGCATTGCTGCGCCGTGCCAGGCTGAAGGGGCTTGGGTAGGCTGTGCGCTGTTCAGGTTACCGTCGTCACTGGCCAGCTTCCACGCCATGTACAGCAGAAACGCCACACCGCCCCAGTGCAACATCAGGCCCAGCAAAGGCCAGCGAAGCAGCAGTTGATGCAGGCCCAGCCCGACCAGCACCAGCAACAGGCAGAACCCTAGCGTGGCGCCGGCGACATGTGCAACGCTGGCGCGCAGGCCATGGCGGGCACCGCTACCAAGGGCGACGATGTTGACCGGGCCGGGGGAGATCGAGGCCGCAAGGGCGAAGGCGGCCATGGACAGGTACAGGCTCATGAGGAAGATCCACGTGGTTGGAGAGGCGTCATCCTCGCGTCGCCGACGGTCTGATGTATTGAACAAAAGTACCCGCGCACGACGCGCTCCCGCGGGGCGATAGGGCGTTGCAGGGTCGTTACAGGTTTTGTAATAGTTTTGCGCTACTACAGAAACCTGCTGTGCTTGTAGCATCGTCCTCCCAATTTGTTATCAAGGTCTATATGAGCACCTTCGCGGAGCCCCCCAGTCTTCGGCCTTTCTGGCCATCCTTCTCCCGTCCTTGTGACGTGTCCCTCGTGAGTACCCGCTAATGGAATGGCTAGCCGACCCCACGGCCTGGCTTGGCCTGTTGACGCTTATCGTCCTTGAATTGGTGCTGGGTATCGACAACCTGGTGTTCATCGCCATCCTCGCCGACAAGTTGCCGCCCCATCAGCGCGACCGCGCGCGGGTCATTGGCCTGAGCCTGGCGCTCATCATGCGCCTGGGCCTGTTGGCCAGCATTTCGTGGATGGTCACCCTGACCGCACCGCTGTTCGAAGTGTTCGGCAAGAGCTTCTCTGGCCGTGACCTGATCATGCTGTTCGGTGGTGTGTTCCTGCTGTTCAAGGCCACCATGGAGCTGCATGAACGCCTGGAAGGTCACGTGACCCAGGCCAGCGGTACGCTGCGCCATGCCGCGTTCTGGCCGATCGTTGCCCAGATCGTGGTACTGGACGCGGTATTCTCGCTGGATGCCGTGATCACGGCGGTCGGCATGGTCGATGAGTTGTCCGTGATGATGATCGCGGTGATCTTCTCGATCGGTATCATGATCGTTGCCAGCAAGCCGCTGACCCGCTTCGTCAACGCCCACCCCACGGTGATCATGCTGTGCCTGGGCTTCCTGATGATGATCGGTTTCAGCCTCACCGCCGAAGGCTTGGGCTTCCATATCCCCAAAGGCTACCTGTATGCGGCCATCGGCTTCTCGATCCTGATCGAGCTGTTCAACCAGCTGGCCCGTGCCCGCCGCAAGCGCAGCTTGCAACAGCATCGGCCGTTGCGCGAACGTACTGCCCATGCCGTGCTGCGCCTGCTGGGCGGCCGCCGGGTCGAGGCTGACGAGGTTGGCGAGGAGATTGCCGACCTGGTCGAGGGCGGCGGGGAAGAGGTGCTGTTCGACCGCCGTGAGCGGGTCATGATCAGCGGCGTGCTGAGCCTGGCCGAGCGGCCTATTCGTACGGTGATGACTGCCCGTGCCGAGGTTGATGTGATCGACCTGGCGCAACCGGCCGACGCGATTGCCCAGGCCCTGGCCAATTCGCCGTACTCGCGCCTGCCGCTGATTCGCGATGGTCGCGTGGACGAGCCCCTGGGCTTTGTGCACAAGAAGGAACTGCTGAAGGAACTGCTCTCGGGCAGCCAGCCCGACCTGGAAAGCATGGCCCGGGCGCCGTTGAACCTGCTGGAGAGCTTCAGCATCCTCAATGCCTTGGAGCAAATGCGTGGCCAGTCGACCCATATTGCCTTCGTGGTCAACGAGTTCGGTGACTTCACCGGGCTGTTGACCATGACCGACATCCTTGAGTCGATTGCCGGTGAGCTGCCGGATGCCAGTGAAATTGAAGGCCCGGGCATCGTCCAGGAAGGGGAAGGCTTTGTGGTCAGCGGCGCGCTGAACCTCAGCCAGGTGCAGGCGCGTACTGGCTTCAGTGCCCGTGCTACCGAGGATTACCAGACCCTTGCGGGCCTGGTGATGAGCTTGCTCGACCGCCTGCCGATGGTCGGTGACCGGCTAGCCTGGAATGGCTGGATGCTGACCGTGGAGGCGGTTGAAGAGCGACGGGTACGTCAGGTTCGGCTTACACCGAACGGCGACGCTGACGTAGCAGGTGCTTGAAGCCCTCAAGCACCAGCACGAGTACTGCGGCCCAGATTGGCAGATAGGTCAGCCACTGATCCGGGCCGATGGTTTCGCCCAACAGCAACGCCACGCCTACCAGCAGCACGGGTTCGACGTAGCTGAGCAGGCCGAACAGGCTGAATGGCAGCATGCGGCTGGCCAGCACGTAGGCGATAAGCGCCGAAGCGCTGATCGCGCCAAGGATCGGCACCAACACATACAGCCCGGGGTGTGCTTGCAGGTCAGCGCTGGAAAGTGGGCTCTGGATCACGAAGTACAGCGCCCACGGCAGCAGCAGGCACATGTCGCACCACAGGCCGCCCAGGTGGTCGGTGCGGCAGCGTCGGCGCAGCACGAAGTAGACCGGGTAGCCGATCGTTACCAGCAGGGTTTCCCAGGCAAAACTGCCATTTTGGTACAGCTCGTGGCCCACGCCCAGTGCGGCGCAGGCCACGGCTACCGTCTGCAGGCGTGACAGGCGCTCGCCATATACCAGCCGCCCGGTCAGGACCATGGCCAGTGGCAGCAGGAAGTAACCCATCGACACTTCCAGGCTGCGCCCATGCAGGGGCGCCCAGAGAAACAGCCACAGTTGCACCCCCATCAGCCAGGAAGTGCCGACCATGCCGAGCAACAGCACCGGTGTGCGCTTTACCCGGCCCATCAGTTCGCCCACCCGCTTCCAGTCTTTCGAGACAAGCATGAACAAGGTGAGGCAGGGCAGTGTCAGCAGGGTGCGCCAGCCAAAGATTTCTTCGCCATCGAGTGGCTTGAGCAGGGAGGTATAGAAGTACATCACAGCGAACAGGCAGGACGCCATGACCGATGAAACAATGCCTTTTGACACGAATGCCTCGAATACGGGAATTGAGCGGGTTGATCAGCCGCGCATGATCTCAGGGGGCGCATCTTGCGGCAACTGCGTTGCGCCCGGGCGAGTGGCCAGGGCTTCGAGGAACTGGGCGGCCGGCATGGGCCTGGCGAACAGGTAACCCTGCTGGAAGTCCACCCCGTGCGCGGCCAGGTAGTCGCGCTGCAGGTCGGTTTCCACTCCCTCGGCAACGATGCCCAGGTCCAGCTTGCCCGACAGCTCGATGATGGTCTCGAGTATGTGCACTGACAGCGCATCGGCGCCGATCATGGCAACGAAGCTCTGGTCGATCTTCAGGTAGTCGACCTTGAATTGCCGCAGATAGTTGAGGCTCGACTGGCCGGTGCCGAAGTCGTCGAGGGCGATCATCACGCCCATGGCATGCAGCTTTTCGAACAACTCAAGGGTGACCGGCGTGGGCTCGATCAGCTTGCGCTCTGTCAGTTCCAGGGTCAGCACCACCCGGCCGGGCGGAAAGTGCTGCAGGAACGTGCGACAGTCATCCAGCAGGCTGAGGTCGCGGCAGTGGTCAGCGGTGATGTTGACACCAATATGGAAGCCGTCTTCCAACAACCCGGCATAAGGCGCCAGGCTTTGCGCGGTATGGGTCAACAGCGCGCGGGTCATGGCAACAATCTGCCCGCTGTGTTCGGCATAGGGGATGAACAGGTCGGGGCGAACCAGGCCTTCTCGTGGGTGGTGCCAGCGCATCAGCACTTCCGCACCGGCCCAGCGGTAATCCCCCTTGCGCACCACCGGCTGAAAATACGGCAGGAATTCATCGGCCTGCAGGGCACGGTCCAGTTCGGCACGCGGTGAGGTGGCGCGGCGAATCTGCCAGCGGCACGCCAGCGCTGCCAGGGCACCCAGTACCAGCAACAGACTGAGCAGGCCAGGGTAGTGGCTGCGCAACAGTTGGCCTTGCTTGTCGGCACTGTAGCCGCCCTGCACGCTGAAAGGGTAACGCGTCGAGCCTATCAGCACGTTGGCACTGGGGGCGGCAGGGGAGACGCCTTTGTGGACCACGCCATCCTTGCCCATCCAGGCGTCGCCCACGCGGATTTGCAGTTCTTCATCGGGGCCGATCAGGCGCAGTGCTGTCAGCAGGTGGTCGCCATCCACCGTAGTGATTGCACCGTGGTCGCCGTCGCTGGCACGGTAGACCAGCAGCGGGTGGCCCGGGGTAACCGAGTTGCCGTCCATCAGCCATAACTTGCCGTCGACGTAATCGCCAGGATTGACCGGTTCTTCGAACTCGCCGAACAGCGAGGAGCAATAAAGGTTGTTGTGCCTGAACAGGTTGGTCGAGCGCACGAAGGCATTGCGGGTAACCTGGGCCCGCAGCATGAGCTGGGCCTGCTCGCATGAGCTGTCAGTCAGTGGAAGTAGCGAATTGGCGGCACGGGACAGGTTGTCGAGGATGTGTTCGACGTGTTCCAACGCCTGGCGGGTGGTGGCGTGGCTGCTGGCCTGCATTTCACGTTCGACCTGCCAGTTCATCACGGCCAGGCCGCACATGACCGGCAGCACGCCGACGACCCAGGGCAAGAGCGTGCGCCAGCTGAGTGCGGCGCGGCGTTTGACGGTAAGGGGCATGCTGATCTGACTATCATGGAGTAAAAACGAGAGGATAGCCGTTTGTCGCCGCGTACGAGCAACTAAAACGCGACAAACCATTTTACGCAATGTAGAATCGATTTACGAATACAACAATAAGGTCCTTCACCTCCGAAGGATCAAGCCCGCCGAGAATGGGTCCATATGACATACCATGGGTTCAAGCTGATCATAGGTGACTTCCTCGCCCGCAGCGTGCGCGGTATCCCGTGCTCACCGCCGTTTCTGTTCCACATCCTACGCAATCTATAATTTTCGCAGCAGATGAGGACACGAACATGGCTGATATCTTCGACAATCCAATGGGCCTGATGGGCTTCGAGTTCATCGAACTGGCTTCGCCGACCCCTGGCGTACTTGAGCCTGTATTTCAGATACTGGGTTTCACCAAAGTGGCCACCCACCGCTCCAAGGATGTGCACCTGTATCGCCAGGGTGGCATCAACCTGATCCTGAACAATGAACCCAAAAGCATCGCTTCGTACTTCGCCGCTGAACACGGCCCGTCGGTATGTGGCATGGCTTTTCGCGTGCGCAATGCCCATGAGGCTTATGCCCGCGCCCTGGAACTGGGCGCCCAGCCGGTAGAAATCGAAACCGGCCCGATGGAATTGCGCCTGCCTGCGATCAAGGGTATCGGGGGGGCACCGCTCTACCTGATCGACCGCTTCGAAGAAGGCAGTTCGATCTACGACATCGATTTCAACTTCATCGAAGGCGTGGATCGCAACCCGGTGGGTGCTGGCCTGAAAATCATCGACCACCTCACCCATAACGTCTACCGCGGGCGCATGGCCTACTGGGCCGGGTTCTACGAGAAGCTGTTCAACTTCCGTGAAATCCGCTACTTCGACATCAAGGGCGAATACACCGGCCTCACCTCCAAGGCCATGACTGCGCCTGATGGCATGATCCGCATCCCGCTCAACGAAGAGTCGTCCAAGGGCGCAGGGCAGATCGAAGAGTTCCTGATGCAGTTCAACGGTGAAGGTATCCAGCACGTGGCCTTCCTGACCGATGACCTGCTCAAGACCTGGGATGCCCTGAAGGGGCTGGGCATGCGCTTCATGACCGCGCCACCGCAAACCTACTACGAAATGCTGGAAGAGCGCCTGCCTGGCCATGGTGAGCCGGTCGACCAACTGCAAGCGCGTGGCATCCTGCTCGATGGCGCCTCGCAGCCCGAAGACAAGCGCCTGCTGCTGCAGATTTTCTCGGAAACCCTGCTTGGCCCGGTCTTCTTCGAGTTCATCCAGCGCAAAGGTGACGATGGCTTCGGTGAGGGCAACTTCAAGGCGCTGTTCGAATCCATCGAACGTGACCAGGTACGCCGTGGCGTGCTGAGCACAGACTGATCGCCCCTGGAGTACCGTCGTCGTCATGTTCGTTCGGCGGCGGTACCCCGCCTGTTGGCACGTGCCCTGAACAGGGCCAGGTAGACGATCGAGCCGGTCACGATCCCCACCAGCATCAGCGAGGGGACGATCTGCAGCACCGAGTGGCGGATTTCCTGAGCGGTGAAACCCTCTGGGTAGCCACCTTTGACCGTGTATCCATACTTGGCCGACATTGCGCTTGTGAAGAACTCGGACTGTGAAGGGCGATCAAGGTCACGGCTGTCACCGTTGCTCCATATGTAGCGGTCGCCAAATTCGACCAGCAGTGTCAGCCCATCCAGAAAACCATCCAGCTCGTTGCGAATCTGCATGGCATAGGCGGTGACGATTACGCTATTGCTTTTGCCCTTCTGGTGAAAGTCGACCAGCAGCTTCTGACGCGTATCAGGAGGGCCGTAGGACAGTGCGACTCGCTGGCCGGACGACGCGAAGGATGAATAATGCTCCAGCGAACCTGAAGCCGTGCTGCAGTAGGGTTGATTGTCTTTGAGCAAGGTCAGCGACCTGACCATTGAGCGAATGGCAACCTGGTCCTGCAAGGCACTTTTGACGTTATCGCAAGATTCCCCTGCAAATGGCAGGGTGCGCAGGGCCGTCTCGTGCATTCTGTCCAGTGCATTGTCGACGCTGAAAACCGCCTCCTGAACGGAAATGCTGGCGTTTTCCGCAAGTTTCGCTTCCAGCTGGAAAGCCATCACCAGCAAACCGGAAACCACAGGCACCAGCGCCACTGCAATGAGCAGCAGCAGCTCCACCATGCTGCGCCCCGCGTGCATGATTTTCGACATAGGCTAATAGTTCTCCGCTCTGAAACTGTCCGTGGTGAACAGCTGAGCCCTGAGCCTATGTATTTGTTGACCGGGCTGCTGTAGTCCGGCTGCAGTTGAAGCGGTAGGAAATCGAGCGCCTTGATGTAGCTAACTGCCCTTGAGTTTTTTCAGCACTGCCTCGGCCAGCATGGCGGTAGAAGCGGGGTTCTGCCCGGTGATCAGCCTATCATCGTCGACCACGTACGGCTTCCACGGCTCATCATGTTTGCTGTAATCACCGCCGCGACCTACAAGCTCGATCTCCGTCAAGAAAGGCACTACGTCGTTCAATTCGACCAGTTTTTCCTCTATGTTGGAAAAGCCGGTCACCTTGCGGTCTTTGAGGAGCAGGCAGTTGTTACTCAGCTTGATGTTCAGCAGGCCGACAACGCCGTGACAGACTGCTGCGACAATGCCACCTTTTTCGTAGATTTTGCGTGCCAGTTCTTGCAGAGCCTGGTTTTCCGCGAAGTCATACATCACCCCATGGCCACCGGTGTAATAGATGACGCTGTATTCATCGGCTTTCACCTGCCCTGGGGCCAAGGTACTGCCCAGGCGCGTCATGAAGCGCTTGTCGTCGTACCACTGCCAGTCCAGGTCAGGGGCCATATGCAGGCTTTTCGGGTCGACGGGAACGTAACCGCCCTGTGGGCTGACATAGTCGACGGTGTAGCCGGCCTTTTCGACTTTCTCGACAAAGTGAACGGCTTCACCCAGCCACAACCCGGTCGCCCGTTTGAGGGTTGGATACTTCGCTGTATTGGTCAACACCACCAAAATTTTCTTGCTCATGACCTTGCTCCCATCGGCAACCTGAATGGGCCGGTGCTCCCTGGCCCGAGGGAAAACCTAAATAGCATAGCTGCCACCTGCAAGTACGCCATGGTGTGCGGGACGTGCTGTGCTAACTTGAACCCATCCACGGGCGAGCGTGCCAGGCTTGGCGGCGCTGTGGTCAACCCTGAGCATTGCTGGAGTCACGATATTGGTCGCTAACGGTAAGCCACGCGAGCCCGCGTCGCAGGTCATCCTGCAGTCGCCTGTTTTGCCATCGATCGAGCCGATGGGGGAGCGGATAGCCCAGTTCGACTGGTGGCGTACCTCGCTTGGGCCATTGTCGCGCTGGCCTGCTTCGTTGCGCATAGCCGTGGACATGATGCATTTGTCACCTTTCCCATGTGCGGTGGTCTGGGGGGCGGACCTGTGTGTGGTGCATAACGATGGCTACCGGGCGTTGCGGGCATTACCGGATGCGCTGGGCATGGCGTTCGATACCCTGTGGAGTGATATCTGGCCTGCAGTGGGACCCTGGGTGTTCAAGGCACTGGAAGGCCACTCGAATTTTGTCGAGGACCCACCCCTGCGTATCGTCCGCAGTGAAGGCGCCGAACCACTATGGTGCGCATTCGGTTATGCCCCCCTGCACGATGAACTCGGTAACGTGGCGGGGTTTCTGCATACGGTGATCGAGACCACGGCCAGCGTCGAGGCCCACCGCCATTGGCGTGAGCAGGTGCAGAGCTTTGAACGCCAGGTTGAGCAGCATGTGGCCGAGCGAGAGCAGTTCTGGTTGCTGTCGCGCGAAGCGATGATGATGCTCACCCCTGAATTGAAATTGCATGCTGCCAACCCTGCCTGGTACCGCATTCTGGGCTGGACACAAGAGCAGGTGCAGGCGATGTCGGTGATGGAGCTGGTGCACCCGACAGAGCGTACCGAAGTACGATTGGCAGTGTCCGGGCTGTTCCAATGCAGCCACGCGGAGCAGCTGGAGATCCGCCTGCGACACCGCGATGGTCACTACCACTGGTTTCGCTGGAGTGCACGGTTTGACGGCAACCTGCTGACGGCGGTTGGCCGGGACATCACCGCAGACCGTGAAGAGGCTGCGCGTCAGGCAGAGGCGCTGATGCACAACAGTGAGCGTATGGAGGTGGTTGGCCAGTTGGCGGGCGGCATGGGCCATGAAATGAACAACTTGCTGTCCGGTATCGGTGGCAGCCTCGAACTGCTGCAGCGACGCCTGCAGGAGGGGCGGCTGGAGCGTGTGGAAGCCTACGTGGACGTTGCGCGCGACGCGGTGCAGCGTGCCATGGACCTTACCCATCGGTTGATCGCATTTTCCCGCCATCAGCCATTGGCCCCGCGGCCACTGGACTTCAGTCGGCAGTTACGCCTGAGCGAACCCCTGTTGCTGCGGGCGCTGGGGGCAGAGATGCGTTTGCACTGGCAACTGGACGTTGCACCTTGGGCAGTGAGCCTGGACGTACCCCAGCTAGAGAATGCCTTGATCCACTTGTGTGCCAATGCGCGTGAAGCATGCCTGGAACAGGGCAATGTCACCCTCAGCAGCGTCAACGAACGGCTGACCGCCTTTTTCCCGGATGAAGGGGGCTTGCCGCCAGGCGACTATGTGGCCTTGCATGTCGAGGACGATGGCCATGGCATGGCAGCGGCGGATATCGCCAGGGCTTTCGAACCGTTTTACACAACCAAACCTCTCGGGCGTGGTGCCGGGCTTGGCCTGTCGATGGTGTATGGTTTCGTCCGTCAGTCGGGCGGGTATGCCTGGATCGAGTCGGCGCCGGAGCAGGGCACCAGGGTTTCCATGCTTTTCCCCAGGTGCCATGAGCCGGTTCCGGATGAGCCCGTGCCGGTACTGCTGTCGCAGCGCATGGCCCGGGGCGAGCGCCTGCTGCTGGTGGATGACGAGCTTGATCTGCGCGCGGTCATGCGTGAATACCTGACTGAGCGTGGTTTTGACGTCACGGATGTGGGCGATGCCAATAGCGCACTGGAGCGCTTTCGCCATGGCGGCCCTTTCGATCTGGTCATCACCGATATCGGCTTGCCGGGTGGGTTCAGTGGCCGGCAAGTGGCCAAGGCCATGCGCATGCAGCTTGCACAGCAGAAAATTCTGTTTATCACCGGATATGCGGATCAGTCCATTGAAGCGCAATTGCTCGATCAGCCGGGCACGGCATTGTTGAACAAGCCGTTTTCGCTGGCGCTGCTTGCCGATGAGGCGCTACGCCTGCTTGACGTGTAAGGCGCTTCAAGGCTTGCCTAGAATCTGTGCCACTCGCGTCTGTAACTGCTGCAACTCGAACGGCTTGCAGATCAGCTGCATGCCTGCGCCCAGGAAGCCTTCGCGGGCCATGGCCGTTTCCGCGTAACCGGTGATAAACAGCACCGGTAATTGAGGCCGCAGGCTGCGGGCAATTTCTGCCAGTTGCCGGCCGTTCATGCCGGGCAAGCCCACATCAGTGATGAGCAAATCCACCAGTTGTGCCGAGCGCAGCACCTTCAGTCCCTCGTTGGCGTCGGCTGCGCTTTGGCAGGGGAAGCCGTTTTCGCCCAGTGCCTGGCAAAGCAGTTGGCGCACATGGGGATCGTCCTCGACAATCAGCACGTGTCGGCTGCAGCCGTCTTGCCTGGTCGGCACAGGCTTGCTGGATGGCAGGGCCTGGTCGACATGGCGTGGCAAATACAGCTCCACCTGGGTTCCCTGGCCAATCTCGCTGTTGAGGGTGATATGCCCATGGGACTGCTTGCTGAAGCCGTACACCATCGACAACCCCAGGCCAATGCCCTGGCCGGTCGCCTTGGTGCTGAAGAAGGGTTCGAAGGCGTGCTCCAGCGTGCTTTGCGCCATGCCTTGGCCGCTGTCGGTGATTCGCAGGCGCACATAGTCGCCAGTGCGCAAAGCGCCGTCCGCAGCTTGCTCGGTGGCGATGTGATGATTGTTCGCCTCGATGCGTAGCAGGCCACCGTTGGGCATGGCCTCGCTGGCATTGAGCAGCAGGTTGTCGAGGGCCTCTTGCAACTGCTGGTCATCCGCCTCCACGGGCCACAGGTCTTTGGCCGCGTGCACTTGCAGGGTTATTGACGGGCTCAGGCAAGCTTCCAGGCGTTCTGTCTTGAGCAAGGTAGGCAGGTCTATACGTTGGCTGTGCAGCGATTGGCGGGAAGAGAAGGCCAGCAGGCGGTGGGTCAGGCGGGCGGCGCGTGAAACGGCCTCGCGGCCCATGCACAGAACGCCATCCAGTCCCTCGCCGCGGCCTTGGCGCAGCCGCCGCTGGATGAGTTCGAAGCTGCCGCTGATGCTGGTGAGCAGGTTGTTGAAGTCATGAGCGACGCCGCCGGCCAGTTGGCCGATGGCCTCCATCTTGCGTGTCTGGCAGCGGGCGAATTCACCGCGGTCCTGCTCTTCTTCCGGCGTTGAAGGCCGGCTGTCCAGGCGCTGCTGCATGCCATGGAGCTGGTCACGTGTCACGTACTGTCGCCGCCGGTTGCGCAGCGCGGACTGGGTCATGTGCAGCAACTGGGCATTTTCGTAGGGCGTGACCAGCCAGAGAAGATTGCCCACTGGATGATGATTCACCCCAGCGGCCGACCAGGCGCCCTGGGTCAGCAGCACAATGGGCAAATCCGACCAGCTCGGTTGCTGGTCGATGAAAGCCTGCAGCAAGGCGCTTGGGCCTTGGCTGAACACTTGCTCGGCAATAATCGCCAAGCCTGCGCCTTCGGCCAGACGCGCCTGCAGGTTGGCCAGGTCGACCGCGCAGAGGCTGTTGATGCCGGCGGAAGTCAACAGACGTGAGGTATCCGCCGCCAGTTGTGGCGGTGCGAGGATCAAGGCACGTTCATCCAGCGCCAACGAACTGGCCAAAACGACTCTCCTTTAGGGTGGCCTGATACCCACTGGACCCTGGCGCAGGCTCAGGGTTCAACTGAATCCAGGCACTGCCTACAGGCCCTGTTGCAGTGCAGGGTCGTCCGGGTTCTGGCGCTCCAGCTCGGCTAGCGAAACTTGCACGTTCTGCAGTTGGCCGGACTCTTTCCAGTACTGGATCAGCAGCACCCGTACCCGGCGATTGGCTGGCTGGCGATTGAGCACGGTTTCCAGTTGCTTCTGGGCGGCGTCGGGCTGGTCCAGTTCATGCAGAGTGACCGCCAGGGTATAGCGGTAATCGGCGTTGTCCGGGTCCAGTTCCACGGCGCGGGACAGGGCCAGCAAGGCGTACTCGTGCTGTTCGTGGCGCTTCAGCCAAAGCCCTAGCTCATACTGCAGAAAGGCCGAATCGGGGCTCAGCGCCAAGGCTTTGCCCAGCACCTGGCGGGAGGCGTCGTGGTGGCCCTGGCGCTCGAGCAGGCGTACCTGAGTTGCCAGGGCATCGAGGTTGCCGGGGGCAACCGCGAGCGCACGTTGCAAGGCCGCAGCGGCCTGCGTGTAGTCGTTTTCGTGCAGGTACAGGCGCGCCAGGTGCACTTGGGCGTCTGCATCTTCAGGCTGTTGCTCCAGGGCTTGCTGGTATTGCTCCAGGGCTGACTGCAGGGGGCCGAAATAGAGGCCGATGGCGTCAGGATCTAGGCCCAGCAGGGCATCCACGGCGGCAAAACGCACGCTTTGCTCACTGTCGTCCAGCAGCGGGCCGAGTACCAGGCTGCGCTGCGCTGGCGGTAGCAGGCGGCGGATACTGGCAATGGCCGCTCGACGCACCAGTGGCTCGGCATTTTCCAGGTCCTGGCGGGCCAGTTTCAATGCCTGCGGCGAGGGGTAGTTGGGCAACTCATCGTAGAGCGCCGCACGGCGGATCGCAGGCAGGTCGTTACGTTGCAATTGCTGGTACAGCACCCGTGCGGCACCGGGCTGGCCATCGTGAGCCTGGCGCAGCGCCTTGGCGTAGCTGTGTGCTGGCAAGGTCGGCGGAATTGGCGGGGCGTCGCGCCACAGGTAGCCGAACAGGGCCGATACCAGAATCGACAACAGCAGGGCGATCAGGTAGCGGTTGCGTCTGGGCATCGGACGATCCGTGGCGGCGGGAAGGGCAGAGCTTGGGCCAGCCGGGAGGTAAATGCAACCGAACCGGGCACGCCGCTGGCCAGGCGCCAGGCCTGCGGTGGCCATCCATGCACTGCGTATTGGGGAAATACGATGGCAAACATAAAAAAGCCCCGCAGACCATGGCCTGCGGGGCAAACGGTTGGGGGAGGAGCCAACCAAAGGAGTCGTTGAGGCAGTGGAATCAGTGTGCGCTGGCCACCGTCTCCGGTTGCCAGCCGCCACCCAGGGCCTTGTAGATCGAGACGATGCCGCGATAAAGGTCGACTTCACCCTGAGCTTGTGCATCTTCAGCACTTAGCCGCTCACGTTCGGCATCGAGCAGTACCAGGTAGTCCACGGTACCCTCGCGATAGCGAATCGAGGCCAGTTCTGCAGCCTTGCGGCTGGCGTCGCTCTGGCGCATCAGCGACAGCAGACGCTGCTGGGTCTTGTCGTAATCGCTGAAGGCGTTGGCCGACTCTTCCAGCGCCAGCAGCACCTGCTGTTCGTAGTTGGCCAGAGCCCCTTCGGCATCGGCCTTGGCGCCGCGCAGGCGGGCCCGCACGCTGCCCAGGTCGAAGGCCGCCCAGGTAATGCTCGGGCCCAGTGCCCAGGCGTTGGCCGCCGAAGAGCCGATCTGCGAGCCGCGGGCGGCGGTAAAGCCGAGGAAGCCACTAAGGCTGACGCGCGGGAACAGGTCGGCGGTGGCCACGCCAACGTTGGCGGTGGCGGCCGCCAGCTGGCGCTCGGCGCTGCGGATGTCCGGGCGGCGGCGCAACAGCTCACCCGGGTCACCGACCGGCAGCGCCTTGGCGATGGCCGGCAGGGCCTTGGGCGACAGGTCTACGCTGAGCGCGTCAGGGCGCTGGCCGAGCAGGGTGGCGATGCGATGCCGCGCCCGTGCCTGTTCGGCTTGCAGTTGCGGCACGGTGGCTTCGACTCCGGCCAGGCGGGCATCGGCACGCACCACGTCGAGGTCGTTGCCCACGCCGGCATCGCGCAGGGTTTCGGTGATGGTGCGCGATTCCTGCTGGGTCTTGAGGTTGGCCAGGGCGATTTTCTCGCGCAATTGCGCGCCACGCAGCTGCCCATAAGCATCCACCAGCTCGGCGATCAGGCTGACCTGCAGCTGTTGCAGGTCGGCGGCGGCTACCGCTTCCTGGGCTTCGCTGGCTTCGATCTGGCGCTGGATGCGCCCGAACAGGTCAAGCTCCCAGGCCATGTCCAGGCCCAGGTCGTAGCGCTCGCTGTTCACCCGCTCGGTGGTCTGGCCGGGGATCTGGCCTTTGCCGAGATCGCTGCTGGCACGGCTGGTGACCACCGGGAACGGGTCGTTCTCGGCGTCTTCGCGAATCGAGCGAGCCGACTTCAGGCGGGCGAAAGCCACGCGCAAGTCACGGTTACCGTCCAGCGAAGCCTGCACCAGCTGGTTCAGCACCGGGTCGTCGAACTGCTTCCACCACAGGCTCTCGAAGCGGCTACGGTCGTAGGCCTTGGCCTGCACATCGTTGCCCAATTGTGCAGGTTCGGTGGCTGGCGCCTGGTAGTCCGGGCCTACCGCACAGGCCGCCAGGGCCAGCGCCAGCAGGCTTGGGGTCAAGGGTTTGAGCAGGTTCATGCGTGGTTCTCCAGCACTTGAGCGTGTTCAGCCTTGCGGGCCTGGCGACGCTCGACGAAACGGCGGATCAGGAAGAAGAACACCGGGGTCAGGAACAGGCCGAACACCGTTACGCCGATCATCCCCGAGAACACCGCCACCCCCATGGCATGGCGCATTTCCGAACCTGCACCGGAGCTGAACACCAAGGGCACTACCCCCATGATGAAGGCGATCGAGGTCATCAGGATCGGCCGCAGACGCAGGCGGCAGGCTTCCAGCACCGCAGCCAGCGGGTCGAGGCCCTTGGCCTGTTCGTCCTTGGCGAACTCGACGATCAGGATCGCGTTCTTGCACGCCAGGCCCACCAGTACGATCAGGCCGATCTGGGTGAAGATGTTGTTGTCGCCACCCGAGACGATCACACCGGTGATGGCCGACAGCAGGGTCATCGGCACGATCAGGATCACCGCCAGCGGCAGGCTCCAGCTTTCGTACTGGGCGGCCAGCACCAGGAACGCCAGCAGTACGCACAGCGGGAACACCAGCAATGCGGTATTGCCCGAGAGGATCTGCTGGTAGGTCAGGTCGGTCCACTCGAAGGTCATGCCGTTGGGCAGTTCCTCTTTCAGCAGCTTCTCGATCGCAGCTTCCGCCTGACCAGAGCTGTAGCCCGGGGCGGCAGCGCCGTTGATCTCGGCAGTGATGAAGCCGTTGTAGTGCATGACCCGGTCCGGCCCGGAGGTGTCGCTGACCTTGAGGAAGGTCGCCAGCGGGATCATCTCGCCAAGGTTGTTGCGCACTTTCAGTTGGCCGATCTGCTCGGCATCAAGGCGGAACTGCTGCTCGGCCTGGACGTTGACCTGGTAAGTGCGGCCAAAGCGGTTGAAGTCGTTGGTGTACAGCGAACCCAGGTAAACCTGCAGGGTGTCGAAGATGTCGGTAATCGCCACACCGTGGGTCTTGGCCTTTTCCCGGTCGATGGCGGCATCGACTTGTGGCACGTTGACCTGGTAGCTGGTGAACAGGCCTGCCAGCTCTGGGACGTTGTGGCTTTTGGCGATGATGTTCTGGGTTTCCTTGTACAGCGCTTCGTAACCCAGGTTGCCACGGTCTTCGATTTGCAGACGGAAGCCGCCAATCGTGCCCAGGCCCTGTACCGGCGGCGGTGGGAAGATGGCGATGTAAGCGTCCTGGATGTCGGCGAACTGAGCGTTCAGCGCGGCTGCGATGGCTGCCGCCGACTGGCTCGGGTCCTTGCGCTCATCGAATGGCTTGAGCGGGGTGAACACGATGCCGCTGTTAGGGCTGTTGGTGAAACCGTTGATCGACAGGCCCGGGAAGGCTACCGAGTCGGCCACGCCAGGCTGCTTGAGGGCGATTTCGCTCATGCGCTTGATCACCGCTTCGGTACGGTCGAGGCTGGCCGCGTCCGGCAGTTGGGCGAAGGCCACCAGGTACTGCTTGTCCTGGGCCGGCACGAAACCGGTCGGCGTGGACGAGAAGCCGAGGTAGGTCAGGCCCATCAGGCCGGCATACACGAACAGGGCGATGCCGCTGGAGCGGATGACCCGGCGCACGCCACCGACGTAGCTGTGGCTGGCCCGGTCGAAGAACCGGTTGAAAGGGGAGAACAGCCAGCTGCCCAGCAGCTTGTCGAGGAACCGCGAGAAACGGTCCTTGGGTGCGTGATGGTCCTTGAGCAGCACCGCGGCCAAGGCTGGCGACAGGGTCAGCGAGTTGAACGCCGAAATGACGGTCGAGATGGCGATGGTCAAGGCGAACTGCTTGTAGAACTGCCCGGTCAGGCCGGAAATGAACGCTGCAGGTACGAACACCGCGCACAGCACCAGGGCGGTGGCGATGATCGGCCCGGTCACTTCGCTCATGGCTTTTTGCGTGGCTTCCAGCGGCTTCAGGCCCAGCCCGATGTTACGTTCGACGTTCTCCACCACGACGATGGCATCGTCCACCACGATACCGATGGCGAGCACCAGCCCGAATAACGACAGCGCGTTGAGTGAAAAACCGAACAGGTGCATGACCGCGAAGGTACCGATCAGCGAGACCGGCACCGCCAGCAGCGGGATGATCGAGGCGCGCCAGGTCTGCAGGAACAGGATCACCACCAGCACCACCAGCACCAGGGCTTCGAACAGGGTGTGCACCACTGCTTCGATGGAGCCGCGCACGAAGATGGTCGGGTCATAGACGATGCTGTAGTCCATCCCTTCCGGGAAGTCCTTTTTCAGCTCTGCCATTTTCGCCCGCACTTCGTCGGAGATCTCGATGGCGTTGGAGCCTGGGCGCTGGAAAATCGGGATGGCCACCGCCGGCTGGTTGTTCAGCAGCGAGCGCAGGGCGTACTGGCTGGAGCCGAGTTCAACCCGGGCGATGTCTTTCAGGCGGGTGATCTCGCCATCGGCACCGGCGCGGATGATGATGTTCTCGAATTCTTCCTCGTTGACCAGACGGCCTTGGGTATTGATCGACAGTTGGAAGCTGGTCGAGCCTGGGGCAGGCGGCGCGCCCAGCTGGCCGGCGGCCACCTGGCGGTTCTGCTCGCGGATTGCCGCGACCACATCACTGGCCGTCAGGTTGCGCGAAGCGGTCTTGTTCGGGTCCAGCCAGACGCGCAGCGAGTAGTCGCCCATGCCAAACAGCTGTACATCGCCTACGCCGCCCAGACGCGCCAGCTCGTCCTTGATGTTGAGGATGGCGTAGTTGGACAGATAGAGCATGTCGTAGCGGTTGTCCGGCGAGGTCAGGTGCACGACCATGGTCAGGTCAGGCGAGGCCTTGTCGACGGTGATACCGATACGGGTCACTTCCTCGGGCAGCTTGGGCTGGGTGCGGGTGACGCGGTTCTGCACCTGCACCTGGGCGTTGTCCAGGTCGGTACCGAGGGCGAAGGTGATGGTCAGCGTCAGCTTGCCGTCCGCAGTGGACTGGGAGGACATGTACAGCATGTTCTCCACACCGGTAATGGCCTGCTCCAGCGGCGCGGCAACGGTTTCGCCGATGACCTTGGGGTTGGCGCCGGGGAAGTTGGCGCGCACCACCACGGTGGGCGGCACCACTTCGGGGTATTCGCTGATCGGCAGCTGGAACAGCGAGATAGAACCCGCGATCAGCAGCACCAGCGACAGCACCGCGGCGAAGATCGGCCGGGTAATGAAGAATTTCGAGAAGTTCATCGGTAGGGTCCCTTAACCGCGTGGCGCCTGGGCGCTGGCGACTTTCACGTTGTTGCCCGCCACCTTCGGCGCCGGGTTGCTGGCCTCCAGGGCCTGCCGCTGCTGGGCGAGGGCGGCGAGGGTTTGCTCGCTGGCCATCTGTGTTTCTTCCGGGGTTACCGGCGAACCAGGGCGCACGCGCTGCAAGCCCTTGACCACGATGCGGTCGTCCTTGCCCAGGCCGCTGCGCACGATGCGCAAGCCTTCCAGCTTTGGCCCCAGTTCCACGGCGCGGTAGGTGGCTTTGTTGTCCTTGTCCATGACCAGCACAAACTTCTTGCCAAGGTCGGTGCCCACGGCTTCGTCGTTGATGAGCATGGCGTCGTACTGGGCGCTGCCGACCAGCTTCAGGCGCGCATACAGGCCCGGGGTGAACTGGCCGTTGCTGTTGTCGAATACCGCGCGGCCGCGGATGGTGCCGGTGCGCGGGTTGACCTGGTTGTCGACGAAGTTCATCTGGCCCAGGTGCGGGTTGCCGCTTTCGTTGGTCAGGCCCAGGTATACCGGGGTGCTCTGGCTACGCTGGCCTTCACGGGCCAGCTGGGTGTACTTGAGGTACACGCGCTCGTCGGCGTCGAAGTAGGCGTAGACCTTGTCGGTGGACACCACACTGGTCAGCGGGGTGACATCGGCGGTGACGATGTTGCCGGCGGTGAACTCGGCGCGGCTGACACGGCCACTGATGGGCGCGGTGACGCGGGTGAAGCTGAGGTTCAGGCGTGCCAGGTCGAGCTGGGCCTGGATCGCATCGACGCCGGCACGGGCTTCGGCGGCGGCACTGCTGCGCGATTCGGCCAGTTCGGCGGAGATGGCGTTGCTGTCACGCAGGCGCTCGCCACGGCGGGCTTCGTTGGCGCTGCGGATGGCGGTGGCCTTGGCCTGTTGCAGCTGGGCTTCAAGGCGGCGGACTTCAGCCTGGAACGGCCGCGGGTCGATCTGGAACAGCAGGTCGCCTTTCTTGACCTGGGCGCCTTCGGTGAAGGCGACCTGGTCGATCTGGCCGGAGACCCGCGGGCGCACTTCGACGGTTTCCGGGGCTTCGAGGCGGCCGGTGAACTCGTCCCATTCGGTGATCGGTTGTTCGATCACCTTGGCCACACTTACCTTCGGCGCGGCGGGAGCCTGCACGGCGTCGGGGGTTCGACCGCAAGCGCTGATCACCACCACTGCCAGGGCAGCGAGGGGGAAGCGCAAGGGTTTGAGTGATTGTTCCATGGAGAACTCCGCCAATGTATTAGTAGTGGGCGGAGTGTGAGTGTGTTGCGCGCGAGGCACGAATCGAACGGGACGAAGGTTAATATCACGCTGAATGATAAGTGGGGATCAACTATCGATGGCTGCCAGGGTTGGGCGCAGGGCACCGCCTGTGCGGGCACCACGTTACGAGAGAGCCTGGGCCTGGCCATTCAGTGAATACTTGAGGCCAGCTCGAAGATTGGCATGTACATGAGGATCACGATCAGGCCGATCAGCAGGCCGATGAAGGTCATCAACAGCGGCTCGAACAGTTTGACGAACCATTCCACCCAGCGGCCGATTTCCTGATCATGGAAGTCGGCGCAGCGCTCCAGCATCTCGCCCAGGTTGCCAGACTGCTCGCCAGCGCGCAGCAGGCGCAGTGACACCGGTGTCACCAGGTGCCCGGCCGCCAGTGCATCGGAGAGGGGCAGCCCTTCGCCCACCCGCTGGCTGGCCTGCTCCAGGCCCTGCGCTGCTGCGTTGCCGAGCAGGCCGCGGGCCATGCCCATGGCGGTGAGGATGGGGATGCCGCCTTGCAGCAGGATGCCCAGCGAGCGATAGAAACGCGCCAGCTCGTACATCATCAGGCGCTGGTGCAGCGCGGGCAGGCGCCGCAGTTGGCAGGAGGCCCAGTACCGTACACGCGGGTGCCGGCGCAGCAGCCAAAGCGCCGCGACCGCACCGACGGTGCCCAGCGCCAGTGGCGCTTGCTGGGCATGCAGAAACAGGCCGACCTGCATCAGCACCCGTGACAGCCAGGGGAGCTCGGTGCCCATGCCCTCGAACACCTGGCTGAACCGCGGCACCACATAGCCGAGCAGGAACAGCACCACACCGCCTCCCACCAGCAACAGCAATAATGGGTAGACCGAGGCACCCACCAGCTTCTGCCGGACCAGGTCCAGGCGCTGGCGATAGCTGATATAGCGGGTGAGGGCGTCGCCCAGAGCACCGGTGCGTTCGCTGGACTGCACCAGCGCCACATACAGCGGCGGGAATACCCGCGGTTGCTGGCCCAGCGCCTGGGACAGCGAGCGGCCCTCGTACAGCTGGCGCACCAGCTCGGCGAGCACCTTGCGCGCTGTCGCTGCGGGGCTCTTCTCCGCCAGGCTTTCCAGTGCGTCAATCAGCGGCAGGCCGGCATTGAGCAAGGTTGACAGTTCCTGGCTGAACAGCACCAGGTCGAACGCCGCTTCACGGCGCCAGGCCATGCTGCGCAGGGCGCCGCCGCTGCTGCGCAGGCTGAGCACACGCAGGCCTTGGTCTTCGGCCTGGCGGCGGGCCTGGTCGGCGTCCTCGGCGTCGATCTGCAACTGCACCACGCCCTGCCTACCCAGGGCCTTGAGGCTGTAGCGCATGGCCGCTCTCCTTACTGCCAGCTGGTAATTTCAGCGTTTTCGCCATCGCCACCCGGCTGGCCGTCCTTGCCCATCGACAGCAGGTCGTATTCACCGCCGTTCTCGCCAGGTTGCCGGTAGATGTAAGCGCGGCCCCACGGGTCTTGCGGCACGGCCTTCTGCAGGTACGGGCCGGTCCAGCGAGCCTCGCCACTGGGCGCGACCACCAGCGCCTGCAAACCTTGTTCGCTGTTGGGGTAGTGGCCGACCTCCAGACGGTACAAGTCCAGAGCCTTGCTCAGCCCCTCGATCTGCGCCCGCGCTACCTTGGCCTCGGAGCGGCCTAGCTGACTGAAGTATTTGGGGGCGACGATGCCGGCCAGCAGGCCGAGTACTACCAGTACCACCAGGAGTTCAAGCAGAGTGAAGCCACGTTGCGGGTTGGTTCTGCGCTGCATGGTGAAACCCTCCACTGCATGGGGACAAGCGTTGACATGCACCATGCAACAGCCGTGCACGTCTGCCTTGGGGCCTTACGCCATGCGGCACAGGAAGCGGCACAGTGCTTGCGTCGTGGTGAATGTCCTCGGGTTTTCCGGGGCATTTCCCCCACATCGGGGGCCACGACGAAGAGGCGACCGGCATGCGTGGACTCATCCTCGGTTTGATCTGGCTGGCGGCAGGTGCTGCCCAGGCCGATGTGTACATCTCAATCGATGCCAAGGGTGGCTACGTACTGACCAATGTCCATCGACCAGGGCGACACTATGAGAAGGTGATCAGCGAGCCGCTGGCCCAGGGCGGGCCGGTCAAAGCGCAGATGATCACCGGCCGCCCTTACGCCGAGGTAGTCGCCACGGCTGCGCGCCTCCACAACCTGCCGCCGGCGCTGCTGCACGCGGTGATCAAGGCCGAGTCCGGCTACAACCCCAAAGCCCGTTCGCGGGCGGGGGCAGTGGGGTTGATGCAACTGATGCCGGACACCGCCCGCGAGATGGGGGTGCAAGACCGCCTGGACCCGGAAGACAATGTGCAGGGCGGGGCACGCTACCTCAAGCAGATGCTCACCCTGTTCGACAACGACATCACCTTGGCCGTGGCGGCCTACAACGCTGGCCCGGATGCTGTACTGCGGCGCGGTGCCGTGCCGCCGTTTGCCGAGACCCGGCGCTATGTGCCCACGGTGCTGCGCGAGTATCGAAAGTTGCAAGGGTTGACTGATGATTCGTCTTTGTAACAGCGGGCGTGCAGCTCAAGCATTCCCGCAGGGGCCGCGCCACCCTCAAGCTGTTTTGGGTAGGTGAAGTCAGGGCGAATAAATACCCTTCGGCGGATGCCATCAATTTAATACTATAGTTTCCCCAAGTCTGGGCTATAACCTTCTGAAGGTGCCCAGCTGAGGAGTCCGTTATGGACGCCGCCCCTCGTTCCGTCACTCTTGACGTGCCAGCCGGTAGCGAGTTGGCCGCCCCGCGCAAGCCATTCAACCTGCTGCGCTGGTATGCCTGGGTCAGTCTGGCCATCATTCTCTCGGTGGCTGCCGGGCTGGGGCTGATTTCCAGCCGCTTCATCATCGACGAGAGCGTCGAGCGTGATGCGTTACTCACCGCACAGTTCATCACCTCCATTGCCGATGCCGAAGTGCGCCATGTGTCGATCCCCAATGTGCGGACCATGGGCGAACTGCTCGATCCGCGCACCGACCGCAATAACTTGCCCGATGTCGACCCGCAAGCCCGACGCAAGGCCCGCGGCGAGTTCCTCGACCATATCGCTCACCTGCCCGATATGCTGCTGGCCAATATTTATGCTTTGGACCATACAGTGATCTGGTCCACCAACCCGGCACTGATCGGCAAGCTGATCGAAGGCGACGAAGACCTGAGTCGGGCTTTCGAGTACAAGATGCGGGTCTCGGCCAGCTACCACAATTTCGAACAGGCCCGCGCCGAGCAGAAGTTCATCACCCCGCCCAAGCAGTTGTTCATCGAGAACTACATTCCGCTGTTCGATGCCGATGGGGATCGGGTCACCGCGATGGTCGAGATTTATAAGGAGCCCCACGACCTGATCGCACGCATCGAGCGTGGCCTGATCCTGATCTGGTTGGCCATCACGGTCGGCGCTGCACTGGTCTATGTCGGCCTTTACGGCATCATGCACCGCGCCGCACGGCTGCTGGCGGTACAGCAGAAACGCCTGATCAGCAGCGAAACCTACGTGGCACTGGGTGAGGTGTCTTCGGCGGTGGCCCATAGCTTGCGCAACCCGCTGGCCAGTATCCGCTCAAGTGCGGAACTGGCCCTGGCGTTCGACGAAGGCCCGGCGCAACGCCAGGTCAACGATATCATCAGCCAGGTCGATCGCATGTCGCAGTGGATCCGCCAGATGCTGCAGTCACTGCGCCCGCTGAACGACGAGGTATTGGCGGTGGACTTGCCGCAGGCGTTGCAGGAAAGCCTGCAGACCTACGCTGTGCCGCTGGCGCGCAGCGGGGTAAGCCTGGACCTGCAACCGTTACCGGCCGTGCAGGTGTTGGGGCACCCGGTATTGCTGCGCCAGGTATTCAGTAGCCTGATTGCCAATGCTTTGGAGTCGATGGAGCAGGGCGGGCGGTTGCGTATCGAGGTGGTACGTCACAACCGGCGCAGCCTGACTTTGCGCCTGGCCGACAATGGTAAGGGCATGAACGAAGAGCAGCAGCGTATGGCTTTTCGACCGTTCTTTACCACCAAAC